>NZ_DASZBY010000136.1:0-16959 GCF_035943795.1 Aliidongia sp.
CAACATCGGGCTGCGGCGCCAGGTCAGCCAGCTCAACTATTTCACCGAGGGCAACACGCCGGAAGCACTGATCGGCGTGCCGGAGCAATGGACCCCGGACCAGATCCGCCAGTTCCAGGAGTACTGGGACGCGCTGCTCGAAGGCAATCTGGCGGCGCGGCGCCACACCCGCTTCGTGCCGGGTGGCCTCAAATACCAGCCGATCCGCGACGTGCCGCTCAAAGACGAGTTCGACGAATGGCTGGCCCGGGTGGTGTGCTTCGCTTTCTCGATCCCGCCGACCGCGTTCTCGAAACAGACCAACCGGGCGACGGCGGAGACGGCCCAGGGCACGGCGACGGCGGAGGGGCTGCAGCCTTTGCTGGTCTGGCTGAAGGGCCTGATCGACCGGGTGATCGGCCAGGTGCTGGGCTGCGCGGACCTGGAGTTCGCCTGGACCGACCGGACCGCGCCGGATCCGGCGACCCAGGCGACGATCGCGGCAGGCTATGTCGGCGCCGGCATCAAGACGCGCAACGAGGTGCGGGCGGAGCTGGGCCTCGACCCGGTCGCCGGCGGCGACGCGCTCACCACGGCGACACCTGCGGCACCGCTGCCGGGCGGGATGGTCAAGGCGAACTTCAATCCATTCGAGCCACGCGGCGCGCATGAGCGCTGGATTCGCGGCGGCACGGGACCCAAGGCCCGCCTTTTCCTCGTCGACGGCGACAGCGCGGAAGAGCTGGACCGTGACGCGGAGCCGCCCGGCGCAAGACGGGTCCGAACCTTCGACGAATTCCCACCCTATCTCCAAGCCTCTGTACTGGCCGCGGGGAGTACGGCACGCGTCGAGCGTCTCATGGAGGGCGAGGACCTCGCCGAGACGCACTACGAATACGTCCAAGCTCAGGCCACGTTGCGGCAGATCGATCCGAACAATCGGCTCCTGAGCGGGCTGCACTCACCGGAGTGGCTGCCAAGCGAAGACGACGTTGCCGAAATGCAGGCCGCCCTTCGGTCGGCGACAGCATCGGCGGCGACTAGGCCGAACTGGCGTGAATCGGAGAGTGACGTCGGGCGTGACCTGGGCTCGGATGCGAGGCCTCAAGTCAGCTTCAAGAACGGAATCGAAGTGCGTTGGGGTACACCCGGAAGTGTAAGACCAGATTACGTTCAAGCTGATGTCGCCACTTTCGAAGTCAAGAACTACGATATCGAAACCAATTCCGCGGCGCTGATCAGAAACGTCGCCGATCAAGCGATTCAACGCGCCTATCAGCTTCCTGAGCAACTGATTCAAAACGTGATCATCGATATCCGAGGTCAGACCGTGAGCGAGAGTCGGCAGCAAGATATCATAGGGCGCATCGTAAAACGCACCAACGGTGCGCTGGACGCTGACTCGATCGAATTCAAAAGGAAGTGAGACAATGTTCAATGTTGGATTCTATGGCGGCAGCGAGATCCGAGAACTCGGTCCCGCCTCCGACATGCAGGTTTTCTTCGGCTGTACCCGCCTCGCCGCTTCATATGCGACACCCGATGAAGACTACAGCCTGCTGACCGATCGTCTGTATAGACGCTATCTGCGTTTAAACGAATTGAATCCGGCAACTGATCTTGTATCGAAAGCCCGCAAGGTGCTGAACACCATGCCGGCAGACAGGGTCGATTGGCCAAAGCTCGGATGGGATCCGCTTTCGACTCGACTGAATATTTCTTCTGGAAGTGTTGGCGATGTTCTTGTTCGTTACCTCGACGGCGCTCGGGATCTGATCAGCAACGCCCGTGGTTTCGAGAAGCGTTTTCACAGCTACAAGCCCGTCATCACGATCGTCACCGACACACCACGATTTTACATCGAAAAGAGCCGCCCACTCGCCGACTACGATGCCCTTGAAGGCGAGCCCGTGTGGCTTCGGTCATGATCGATCCGCCAGCCGGCCACTCGTTCACATCAGCCCTAACGCCCGCAACTCCTTCACCATCCCCGCCGGCATTTCTTCGGTCTCGTCCTTATGGTTCGGGTCGCGGTCGAGCGGGGCGTCTTCGGCGGATAGATAGCGCCAGCCCTGCATCGGCCGCTGGGTGCGGTGGATGACGCGCACCAGATCGGGCCCCAGGTGGATGGCGCAAAAGCGGCCGCCGCCCTCGACGTCGGTAACGGCTTCCAGCGCCGTGATGCGCTGGCGCACGCGCACCTGGCCCTTGATGATCCAGTAGAGCGACCCGCCCTCCAGGATCTCGGCGCCGCGCTTGGGGAAATTGCGCGTGCGGTGGATCAGCGGCTCGCCGCGCAGCATCCGGTTGGCCTGCCATTCCGCCAGATCCTCGACCGAATCGCAGCCGACGCACATCTTGATCAGGTGCAGCGCCATCGCAGGATCAGGCCGCCTGCTGCTTCGCCAGCACCTGGGCGACCTTGGAGGCCGGCGCCTTGCCGATCACGGCGGTGATCGCGCGGCCGGCGGCGGCCAGCTTGGCGAGGTCGACCCCGGTCCGGATGCCCATGCCATCCAGCATGTAGACCACGTCCTCGGTCGCGACGTTGCCGGTCGCTCCCTTGGCATAGGGGCAGCCGCCCAATCCTGCGACGGCGCTGTCGATCACGGCCACGCCCAGCTCCAGGCAGGCCAGGATGTTGGCGAGCGCCTGGCCCCAGGTGTCGTGGAAATGGACCGCCAGCCGCTCGACCGGCACCACCGCCTGGACGGCTCGGATCATCGCCTGGGCTTTCAGGGGCGTGCCCGTGCCGATCGTGTCGCCGAGCGAGATTTCGTAGCAGCCCATGTCGGCGAGCGCCTTGGCGACCGACGCCACCGCGGCCGGCGCGACGTCGCCCTCGTAGGGGCAGCCCAGCACGCAGGAGATATAGCCGCGCACGCGGATGCCCCGGGCCAGCGCCGCATCGACCACGGGCCGGAACCGCTCCAGGCTGTCGGCGATCGAGCAGTTGATGTTCTTCTGGCTGAAACTCTCGGACGCGGCGCCGAACACCGCGATCTCCTCGACCCCGGCGGCGACGGCAGCCTCCAGGCCTTTCAGATTCGGCACCAGCACCGGGTAGGAGACGCCGGGCGTGCGGGTGATCGCCGCCATCACCTCGGCCGTGTCGGCCATCTGCGGCACCCATTTCGGCGAGACGAAGCTGCCGGACTCGATGGTCTTCAGGCCCGCGCCGACCAGCGCCTCGATCAGCGCCACCTTGGCCGCGAGCGGCACGACGGCGGATTCGTTCTGCAGCCCGTCGCGCGGGCCGACCTCGACGATGCGGACGGATTTGGGCAGCGCGCCTGCGGACATCGCCATCAGGCCGACCGCTTCGGAGCCAGGTTCAGCTGCTTCATCACCTGTTCGCGCATGATGAATTTCTGGATCTTGCCGGTCACGGTCATGGGGAATTCCTCGACGAAATAGACGTAGCGCGGGATCTTGTAATGCGCGATCTGGCCCTGGCAAAAAGCCCGGACCGCGTCGGCATCCAGGTCGGCCCCGGCCCTGAGCTTGATCCAGACGCACAGTTCCTCGCCGAACCGGTCGTCCGGCACGCCGAAAACCTGGGCCGCCTCGATCTGGGGATGGCGGAACAGGAACTCCTCGATCTCCCGAGGATATATGTTCTCGCCGCCCCGGATGACCAGATCCTTGATGCGGCCGACGATGTTGCAATAGCCCTCGTCGTCGATCACGCCCAGGTCGCCGGTATGCATCCAGCCGGCGGTATCGACCGCTTCGGCGGTCCGTTCCGGGTCGTTCCAATAGCCCAGCATCACCGAATAGCCGCGGGTCAGAATCTCGCCGGGCTGGCCCCGCGGCACGATGCGGCCCTCGCCATCGACGATCTTGACCTCCAGGTGCGGATGGATGCGGCCGACCGTCGAGACCCGGCGCTCGATCGGATCGTCGGTAGCACTCTGAAAGCTGACCGGGCTGGTCTCGGTCATGCCATAGGCGATGGTGACCTCACGCAGGTGCATCTGGTCGATCACCCGGCGCATCACCTCGATCGGACAGGGCGAGCCCGCCATGATGCCGGCGCGCAAGGGCGAGAGATCGAACGTGGCGAAATCCGGATGCTCCATCTCGGCGATGAACATGGTCGGCACGCCATGGACGAGGGTGCAGCGCTCAGCCTCGATCGTCTGCAGCACGGCCAGCGGATCGAAGCCCTCGCACGGGAATACCATTGTGGCGCCGTGGGACATGCAGGCCAGCACCGACATGACCATGCCGAAGCAATGATAGAGCGGCACCGGGATGCACAGCCGATCGCCCTCGCGGAGCCCCATCGCCTCGGCCACGAAGAAGCCGTTGTTGAGGATGTTGTGATGGGTCAGCGTGGCGCCCTTGGGCAGGCCGGTCGTGCCGCTGGTGAACTGGATGTTGATCGGATCGTCGAACTGCAGCCGACCGGCGAGATCGGCGAGCGTCCCCCGCTCCGCCGCTCCGCCCCGACCGGGCAGATCGGCGAATTTCAGCATGCCCGGCTGATCCGCCGGGTCGAGATGGATCACGATGCGCAGGTCCGGCAGCCGGGCGGCCTGCAGCACACCCGGCTGCGCCGTGGCCAGTTCCGGCGCCAGGTCGCGCAGCATGCCCAGGTAATCGCTGGTCTTGAACCGGCTGGCGCTGATGATCGCCTTGCAGCCGGACAGCTTCAGCGCATGCTCCAGCTCGCTCAGGCGGTAGGCCGGATTGATGTTGACCAGGATCAGCCCGGCCTTGGCCGCGGCGAAGATCGTCTGGACCCATTCGGCATTGTTCGGCGACCAGATGCCGATCCGGTCGCCCGGCACCAGGCCCAGCGCCAGCAGACCGGCCGCGAGCCCGTCGACCCGTGCCGCCAATTCCCGATAGGTCCAATGCAGGTCCTGGTGCCGGACCACCAGGCCCTCGCGATCGCCCCAGCGCGCGACGGCCTGGTCGAAATGCCGGCCGATCGTCTCGCCAATGAGCGGGATGCTGCTGGTCCCGCTGACGTAGCTGCCCTGTTGCATGGCGGTGGCCTCCTGGTTCGGTCATCTTTTTTCCGTCATGCCCGGGCTTGACCCGGGCATCCCCGCGTTGCCGCTTGCGAGGCACTTGGCGGAAAAGGTGTCCTGCTCATCCGCGTGGATGGCCGGGTCAAGCCCGGCCATGACGTGGTGGGATAGCTAGGCTTTCTCGTCCGCGAACGCGATCAGTTCGGCGCCGTCTTCGACCAGGTCGCCGACCGCATAACGGACGCGGTCGATCGTGCCATCCATCGGCGCGGTGATCGTGTGCTCCATCTTCATCGCCTCGACCACCAGCAACGGGGCGCCGCGCTTCACCACGTCGCCGGCCGCGACCAGCACCTGGGTGATCTTGCCCGGCATGGGCGCGGTCAGCCGGCCGACGCCGGCCGCTTCGCTGCGGGCGGGATTAAGCGGGTCGACGATGGTCAGCTTGTGGTTCACGCCGCCCAGCATGATGGTCAGCTCGTCGCCGATGCGGACGAGCGCCACCGGCTGCTTCACGCCGTCGAGCGTCAGCGTCCCGCCGTCGCCGGCCACCAGCGCCGGCCCGTCGGGCAGGTCGAGCAGAAAGCCGCCTTGCCGCGGGTGGGCGCGCACGGCGACTGTTGCCTCGCCGTCGAGCAGCACCAGGTCCTGATAGCCATCGCCGTTCATCCGCCAGGCATGGGCGGAATTCCAGGGCGAATGTGGATCGTGCGACAGGGCGGCCGACGCGGTCACGGCGGCCTGCCGGTCGCGCAACAGCCGCAGCGCCGCCGCCGCCAACGCCAGACGGGGCGCGGGGCCGGCGGCCGGGAAAAGGTCGCCGCCATGACGGCCGATGAAGCCGGTATCGAGTTCGGCCGCCCGGAACGCCGGATGGTCGGCCAACGTCTTCAGGAAAGCCAGGTTGGTCGTGACGCCGACCACCTCGTAATCGGCCAGCGCCTCCGACAGGCGCTGCGCCGCGGACGCGCGGTCGCGGTCCCAGACGATCAGCTTGGCGATCATCGGGTCGTAATGGATCGAGATCGTGTCGCCGGCGCGCACGCCGGTATCGACCCGGACATGGTCACCCTCCGCCGGCGCCTTCAAATGCGCGAGCGTACCGATCGACGGCAGGAAATCGCGGTTCGGATCCTCGGCATAGACCCGCACCTCGATCGCGTGGCCGGTGATGGTCAATTGGTCCTGGGTCAGCGGCAGCGGCTCGCCGGACGCGACGCGCAATTGCCATTCGACCAGATCCTGGCCGGTGATCGCCTCGGTCACCGGATGCTCGACCTGCAGGCGCGTGTTCATTTCCATGAAATAGAACGCATCGCCCTCGGCGATGAACTCGACCGTGCCGGCGCCGACATAGCCGATGGCGCGGGCGGCGGCGCAGGCGGCCTCGCCCATGCTGCGCCGACGCTCCGGGTCCAGGCCAGGCGCCGGCGCCTCTTCCACCACTTTCTGGTGCCGGCGCTGGATCGAGCAGTCGCGTTCGAACAGGGAGACCGTGTTGCCCTGGGTGTCGGCGAACACCTGGATCTCGATATGGCGCGGCCGGCCCAGGTATTTCTCGATCAGCACCTGGTCGTCACCGAACGAGGCCGCTGCTTCGCGCTTGGCCGATGCGATGGCGGCATCGAGATCTTCCGGCTTCTCGACCACGCGCATGCCCTTGCCGCCGCCGCCGGCCGAAGCCTTGATCAGCACCGGATAGCCGATGCGCCGGGCCGCCTCGGTCAGCAGCGTCGGATCCTGGTCGGCGCCGTGATAGCCCGGCACCAACGGCACGCCGGATTTCTCCATCAGCGATTTCGCCGCCGATTTCGAGCCCATGGCGCGGATGGCGCCGGGCGGCGGCCCGATGAAGGTGATGCCGGCCGCCGCACAGGCCTCGGCGAAACCCGCATTCTCGCTCAGGAAACCGTAGCCCGGGTGGATCGCCTGGGCACCGGACTTGCGGGCGGCCTCCAGGATCTTCTCGACCACGAGATAGCTCTCGCGCGCCGGTGCCGGGCCGATCGGATAGGCCTCGTCGGCAAGATCGACGTGGCGCGCACCGGCATCGGCCTCGGAATAGACCGCAACGGTGCGGATGCCGAGCTTCCGCGCGGTCTTGATGACCCGGCAGGCGATCTCGCCCCGGTTGGCGATCAGGATCTTGGAAAACATCAGATGTCCTTCCGCCAGGCGGGTTCGCGTTTGGCCAGGAAGGCGCCGATGCCCTCCCGCCCTTCTTCCGATGCGCGGCGCAGCGCGATGCGCCGGCCGGTCTCGCTCATGACCTCGTCGGTCAGCGGTCGGTCGACCGTGAACACCAGGTCCTTGGAATCCGCCTGGGCGCCCGGAGCACCTTGGAAGATCGCGGCCAGGATCCTGTCGCGCGCGGCCTCCATCTGGTCCGGCGGCACGACTTCGTGGACCAAGCCGATCCACCGGGCCTCGTCGGCCGGTATCACTTCGGCCGTCTGGAAATAACGCCGCGCCTGGCGCGGGCCGATCGCGGCCACGACATAGGGGCTGATCGCCGCCGGCAGGATGCCGAGCTTGACCTCGGACAGGCAGAAGCTCGCCCGCCCCGACGCGATCGCGATGTCGCAGCAGGCGACCAGGCCGACGCCGCCGCCATAGGCGGCACCGTTGATCAGGCCGATGGTCGGTTTCGGCAGCCGGTCGAGCGTGTGCATCAGCTGGGCGAGGCCGGCCGCGTCGGCCAGGTTCTCCTCGTAGGAATAGCCCGCCATGCGCTTCATCCAGCCGAGATCGGCGCCGGCCGAGAAGCTCTTGCCGGCGCCGGTCAGGATCAGCGCGCGCACGGCCGGGTCGGCACCGTAGCTCGCCAAAACCTGGGTCAGTTCGGCGATCAGCGCGTCGTCGAACGCGTTGTGGATCTGGGGCCGGTTCAAGGTGACGGTCGCGACGCCGCGGGCGTCGATGCCGTGGATCAGATCGTCGGTCATGCCATCACATCCGGAACAGGCCGAACCGGGTCGGTTCGATCGGCGCGTTGAACGAGGCCGACAGGCCCAGGCCCAGCACCAGCCGCGTATCGGCCGGGTCGATCACGCCATCGTCCCACAGGCGCGCGCTGGCGTAATAGGGATGGCCCTGGGTCTCGTATTGCTGGCGGACCGGCGACTTCAGCGCCTCTTCCTCCTCGGCCGACCAACTGCCGCCCTTGGCCTCGATGCCGTCGCGCTTGACCTGGGCCAGGACGGAGGCCGCCTGCTCGCCGCCCATGACGCTGATGCGCGCATTGGGCCACATCCACAGGAAGCGCGGGCTGTAGGCCCGGCCGCACATGCCGTAATTGCCGGCGCCGAAGCTGCCGCCGATGATCACGGTGAATTTCGGCACGTTGGCCGTCGCCACCGCCGTCACCATCTTGGCGCCGTCCTTGGCGATGCCGCCGGCCTCGTATTTCCGGCCGACCATGAAGCCGGTGATGTTCTGCAGAAACACGAGCGGAATGCCGCGCTGGGCGCACAGCTCGATGAAATGGGCGCCCTTCTGGGCGCTTTCGGAAAACAGGATGCCGTTGTTGGCGACGATGCCGACCGGATAGCCCCAGATCCGGGCGAAGCCGGTGACGAGCGTCGGACCGTAGAGCTGCTTGAACTCGTCGAACTCGCTGCCGTCGACGATGCGGGCGATGATCTCGCGCACGTCGTAGGGCTTGCGCGCGTCGGCCGGCACGACGCCGTAGATCTCTTCCGGCGCATGGAGCGGCTCGACCGGCTCCCGCAGGTCGACGGTCGGCTGCTTCACCCGGTTGAGGTTGCCGACGATGCGGCGCGCGATGCCGAGCGCGTGCGGGTCGCTGTCGGCCATGTGGTCGGTGACGCCGGAGATGCGGCTATGGACCTCGGCCCCGCCCAGGTCTTCGGCCGACACGACTTCGCCGGTCGCGGCCTTCACCAGAGGCGGGCCGGCCAGGAAGATCGTGCCCTGGTTCTTGACGATGATCGACTCGTCCGACATGGCCGGCACATAGGCACCGCCGGCGGTGCAGGAGCCCATGACCACGGCGATCTGCGGGATGCCGGCCGCCGACATCTGGGCCTGGTTGTAGAAGATCCGGCCGAAATGGTCGCGGTCGGGAAATACCTCGTCCTGGTTCGGCAGGTTGGCGCCGCCGCTGTCGACCAGATAGACGCACGGCAGGTTGTTCTCGCGCGCGATGTCCTGGGCCCTGAGATGCTTCTTCACGGTCATCGGGAAATAGGTGCCGCCCTTGACCGTCGCATCATTGGCGATGATGACGCATTCGCGGCCCGCGACCCGGCCGATGCCGGTGATGATGCCGGCCGACGCGATCTCGCCGCCATAGAGGCCGTGGGCCGCCAGCTGCGAGAATTCCAGGAACGGCGAGCCCGGGTCGATCAGGGTACGGATGCGGTCGCGCGGCAGCAGCTTGCCGCGCGCCAGGTGTTTGGCTCTGGCGCCCTCACCACCGCCCTGGCGGATCGCATCGACCTTGGCGCGCAGATCCGCGACCACGGCACGCATCGCGGCCTCGTTGGCCCGGAACCCATCCGAGCGGACATCCAAAGCGCTGGTCAGAAGCATCGTCGGGGTTCCTTGATAGAGACGCTTACGGCCTTGAACACCCTCCCCTGCGACGCGCTGGACGGACGGGGTGGGTGGGCTGGGTATGCTAGGCTCAGGCGGTTTCCTTGAACAGCTCGCGGCCGATCAGCATGCGTCGGATTTCCGACGTGCCGGCGCCGATCTCGTAGAGCTTGGCGTCGCGCAGCAGCCGGCCGGTCGCATAATCGTTGATGTAGCCGTTGCCGCCCAGGCACTGGATTGCCTCCAGCGCCATCCAGGTCGCCTTCTCGGCCGCGTACAGGATCGCGCCGGCCGCGTCCTTGCGCGTCGTCTCGCCCCGGTCGCACGACTTGGCGACGGCATAGACGTAGGCCCGGGCCGCGTTCAGCGTGACATACATGTCGGCGAGCTTGCCCTGCATCAGCTGGAACTCGCCGATCGCCTGGCCGAACTGCTTGCGCTCATGCACATAGGGCAGCACCACGTCCATGCACGCCTGCATGATGCCGAGCGGGCCCGCCGCCAGCACGGCCCGCTCATAGTCGAGCCCGCTCATCAGCACGGCCGCACCGCGCCCGACCTGGTTCAGCACGTTCTCTTCCGGCACCTCGCAATCCTCGAACACCAGCTCGCAGGTGTTGGAACCGCGCATGCCCAGCTTGTCCAGCTTCTGCGCCGTGGAAAAGCCCTTGAAGCCCTTCTCGACCAGGAACGCCGTCATGCCCTTCGAGCCTGCCGCCGGGTCGGTCTTGCCATAGACCACGAGCGTATCCGCGTCCGGCCCGTTGGTGATCCACATCTTCGTGCCGTTCAGCACGTAACGGTCGCCGCGCTTGTCGGCCCTGAGCTTCATCGACACCACGTCCGAGCCCGCTCCCGGCTCCGACATGGCCAAGGCACCCACATGCTCGCCCGACACCAGCTTCGGCAGATACCGGCGCTTCTGCGCCTCGGTACCGTTCAGCTTGATCTGGTTGACGCAGAGATTGGAATGCGCGCCATAGGACAGACCCACCGAGGCCGACGCCCGGCTGATCTCCTCCATCGCGATGGTATGTTCCAGGTAACCAAGCCCAGCACCGCCATATTCTTCCGGCACGGTGATGCCCAGCACGCCGAGCTCGCCGAACTTGCGCCACAGATCCATCGGGAACTGGTTCGTCCGGTCGATCTCCGCCGCCCGGGGCGCAATCTCGGCCGCCGAAAAACTCAGAACGCTCTCCCGGATCGCGTCCGCCGTCTCCCCTAGATCAAAGTTCAACGACGGCATCTGGTTCGACAGCATCAGGGATCTCCCTATCGACCGAAAGAAACGGTCATACGTTTGTTTCTTGTAGACTGCCCAATTTCCGTCCAAGCTGCAAGGGCTGAAATGGGGAGAAGAAACCATGTCGCGCACGGCGGGATCGCACGGTCCGGCAACCTTGGCGGCGATCCGCAAATCGGGTCTGCGGCTGATCTATGAGCACGGCTACGAGGCGCTGACGCTCCGCGCGCTGGCGGCCGACGTCGGCATCCTGTCGGGTTCGCTCTACAACCACATCAAGACCAAGCAGGACCTGCTGTTCACGCTGGTGCGCGACCACATGACCGACCTGTTGGCCAATCTGGACCTGGCGCTGGCCGGCCAGGACGATCCGACCGAAGCGCTCATGGCCTTCGTCCGCCTGCACGTGACCTATCACATGGAACGGCGTTACGAGGTCTATATCGCCAATTCGGAACTGCGCAGCCTGGAGCCGCCGAACCGCGCGGCCATCGTCGCGATGCGCCAGGCCTACGAGAGCCGGCTCATCCGCATCCTCGATCGCGGCGTCGCAGCCGGGCGATTCCAGGTCGCCGAGACCCGCGTCGGCGCCTTCGCCATCATCGCTATGCTGACCGGCATCTGCAGCTGGTACCGGCCCGACGGCCCGCTCGGCCCCGAGGAAATCGTGCGCCTGCACACCGAGTTGGTGATGCAGGGGCTGAAAAATGACACCCCGCCGAAAGTGCCCTGAACCATCTGACCCGGTAAACCAAATTTACTGGAACTGCTCGTCGCCCAGGCCAACGGTCGAGGGCATTCTCTCGCTGACGTCGAAGCCCTTGGTCGCGGCCACCCCGGTCCGATCTACGAGATTCGACCTCACACCACCCGTTCGAGCTCGCCCCGCTCGAAGTCGAAGTGCCAGCCATGGAGCTGGAGCTGGCCTGCCTGCACGCGTTCGGCGATCCAGGGAAAGGTCATGATGTTCTCGAGGGTGATGCGGATGCTCTCGTGCTCGCACAGATGCTGAACGGTTTCGCTCGCGGTCGCGGCAGCGGCTGCCGCCAGCGCGCGCTCACGCGCCGGTGCGGCGATTTCCATCCAGCGACCGATGAAGTCGCCCTGCTCGCCGCCTTGCAGCAGCGCGCGGATGCCGCCGCAGCGGGCGTGGCCCAGCACGACGATATGCTCGACCTTGAGCGAGCGGACCGCGAATTCGAGGGCGGCCGACGTGCCGTGGTGGTCGCTGTCGGGTGCATAAGGCGGCACGAGATTCGCGACATTGCGCACGCAGAAGATCTCGCCCGGCTTGGCATCGAAGATCATCTGCGGATCGACCCGGGAGTCGGCGCAGGTGATGACCATCGCGCGCGGCGATTGTCCGGCGGCCAGCGCTTCGAAGACATCCTTGTTCTGAGACCAGTAGGTCTCGCGGAACCGGCGGTATCCTTCGATCAAACGTTCCATGCGGCGTCCTCGTTCGGTCGTGGGCTATCAGGGACGAGCCGCATGTATGCCGTCTTGCCGGGCGCTCGGCAATGTTTGATGTGCAAATGCGTAACGAGGCACCGCATCGCACCATTATTTCGCCGATGGAGCGGCGACCGCAACGGCCGCCGGACCTCCTCCAAGCGACGCCGCGGCACATCCAGGGTCAGGCAGCCGTGCGATCGGGTCGAGCCATGGGAAGTCCCATTTAATAAAAACCTATATCACATCATATCCGATATAGGATATATATGGTGGAATAGTTTCTACCGCCAGCCTCGCCCGCGGAGCCGCCATGATCCAACTTGCCGAAATCCAGGGCTACGGCCCCTCCCTCTTCGCCGTCGCCGGGCGGCGCGTCGTCCGGCTGACCGAGGCGGATGCCGCTGTCCTTCAGCGGCTGCTTTCACGCTGCGACGATTATTTCGAGATGCTCGAAGGCCGTCCGGCCGGACCGACGGCGGCGCTGGAACAGTTGCGCGACGCACCCGGCGGATGCCTGCCGGACGATATCGTCCACCTGGGCATCCTGGGGCGAGACGGCGAGTTGCTGGGCCTGATCGGCGCGCTTCGCCATCATTGCCGGCCGGATCAATGGTACCTGGGGTTCCTCCTGCTCGACCCTGCCTGGCGCGGACGCGGCGTCGGCTCGACGGCTTATTGGGCGTTCCAGCAATGGGCCGCGGCGCAGGGCGCCCAATCGATCGTCCTGGCCGTTCTCAAGGACAACGAACGCGCCCACCGGTTCTGGCGGAGCCTGGGCTTCGGCGACCCGCGCAGCTATCCGGTGCGCCAGATCGGTCTGAAGCGCCACATCCTGATCGAGTACGAGAAGAACCTGGTCGGCTGAGTGGTCTTACCAGCCGCCCTTTTCCAGCCAGAGTTCGAGCTGGTCCAACCGGTCGTGGCCCCAGAACGGCTCGTCGTCGACGAAGAAGAACGGCGAGCCGAACACCTCGCGCGCGATTGCGGCATCGACCTCGGCCTTGACCAGTTCCTTGGTCTCGTGCGCCTGAATGCCGGCCTGAACCCAGTCCGGGTCGAAGCCCAGTTCGGCGGCGATGCCGACCACGGCCTCGACCGGGCAGATGTCCCGCCCCTTGCCGAACGCATGGTCGTAGAGCGCGCGGGCCAGCCTGACCGCCCCTTCCGGGTCGCTCTGCGCCACGAAATAGAACGCGCGGCAGGCAGTCACCGTACCGAACGGGAATTGTGCCGGCAGGACGAACGGTAGGCCCAGCAGGCGGGCCGAGCGCGGCGCGTCATGCATGAAATAGCCGCCTTTCAGCGGCAGGGTCGGCAGCGGGCCGGCGCCGGTGATCTTGAATACCGCGCCGAGCAGGAACGGTCGCCACCGGACCGGCACGCCATGCTTGCGGCCGATCTCGTCGATGCGCGCCGTCGCGATATAGCCGTAAGGCGAGGAAAAATCGAAATAGAAGTCGATCGCATGGGCCATCGGTCGTTCCCTCCCCAACCTTCTAGTGCGTGCCGCCCTCGTTTGCGAGTTGACGGGCGATCACCAGCCGCTGGATGTCGCTGGTGCCTTCGTAGATCTGGCAGACCCGGACGTCGCGATAGATCCGCTCGACCGGAAAGTCCTTCAGGTAGCCGTACCCGCCGTGGATCTGGATCGCGGCGGAGCACACCGCCTCGGCCATCTCCGATGCGAACAGTTTGGCCATCGCCGCCTCCTTGAGGCAAGGCAGTCCAGCATCGCGCAAGACAGCCGCCTGCAGATAGAGCAGCCGGGCCGCCTCGATCTTCGTCGCCATATCGGCCAAGCGGAATGCGACGGCCTGGTGGTTCTGGATCTTGACGCCGAACGTCTCGCGCTCGGCGGCGTAGCGCTGAGCGGCTTCGAACGCGGCGCGCGCCATGCCGACCGACTGGGCGGCGATGCCGATGCGCCCGCCTTCGAGGTTGGACAGGGCGATCTTGTAGCCCTCGCCCTCACGGCCCAGCATCAGGTCATCGTCGAGCGCCATCTCCTCGAACGTGATCTGCGCCGTGTCGGAGGCGTGCTGACCCAGCTTTTCCTCGACGCGGGCGACCTGGTAGCCCGGTGTCGAAACCGGCACGATGAAGGCTGAGATGCCGCGCTTGCCGGCGGCCGGGTCCGTCACGGCGAACACGATGGCGACGTCGCCGTTCTTGCCCGAAGTGATGAACTGCTTCGTGCCGTTCAATACCCAGCGGCCGCCCTCGCGCCGCGCCCGGGTCCGGATCGCGGACGCGTCGGAGCCCGCCTGCGGCTCGGTCAGGCAGAAGGCGCCCAGCATGCGGCCGCGCGCCATGGGCTTCAGGAACCGCTCCTTCTGCGCCTCGCTGCCGAATTTAAGGATCGGCATGCAGCCGACCGAATTATGCACGCTCATGATGGTCGAAGTGGCGCCGTCGCCGGCCGCGATCTCCTCGATGGCGAGCGCGTAGGCGACATGATCGACGCCGGCGCCGTCGAATTCCTCGGGTACCAGCATGCCGAGGAAGCCCAACTCGCCCATCTCGGCCAAAGCTTCACGCGGGAAGCGATGCTCACGGTCCCAGGCCTCGGCGTTGGGCGCCAGGCGCTCGCGCGCGAAATTGCGCGCCATGTCCCGGATCATCGCCTGCTGTTCGTTGAAGATCATAATCTGATGCTCACCAGGGCAGCTCCGCCCCGTCGTAATTGTAGAAACGCCCGGTCTCGGCGACCGTCAGCCGCTCGATCACTTGGCGCATGCCGTTGACGCTCTCGGTCGGCTCGATATCCGCGTCCTTGCCGCCCATGTCGGTCTTGACCCAGCCCGGGTGGAGCATTGCCATGGCGAAGCCGGTCGCCGCCAGATCGAGCGCCAGGGAATGCCAGACCGCGTTCAACGCCGCCTTGGACGAGCGGTAGGCATAGCTGCCGCCGGAGACGTTGCCGCCGATCGAGCCCATCCGGCTCGACACCGCCACCAGCTTCTTGCCCTTGGCCTTTTCCAGGTTACGCTTCAGGGCGCCGACCAATGCCACCGGCGCCACCGCATTGACCGCGAAGGTCTCGAGCCAGCTGGTCCGGTCGATGTTGTCGGCGGTCATGCCGCGCGGCCCAATCACGCCGGCGTTGGCGATCA
The DNA here is from genome assembly GCF_035943795.1 of Aliidongia sp. Lineage (NCBI taxonomy): Bacteria > Pseudomonadati > Pseudomonadota > Alphaproteobacteria > Rhodospirillales > Dongiaceae > Aliidongia > Aliidongia sp. The sequence continues at coordinate 15,333 of NZ_DASZBY010000136.1, forward strand.
GGATGTCGAGCGGCGCCGATCCGAAGGCCGAGGCGAGCGCATCGATCGAGCGCTTCTCGGTCACTTCGAGCGGCAGCACGACGATGTCGCCCTTGAGGCCGCCGAGCCCGCCCGGCCGGGTGACGTCCCGGCAGGTCGCATAGACGCGCCAGCCCTCGTCGGCATATTGCCGGGCGAATTCCAGGCCCAGGCCGCGGCTGGCGCCGGTGATGAGAACGCTGTTCCCCATCGCGTCAGATCCGCTCGACGGCGAGCGCGGTCGCTTCGCCGCCGCCGATACACAGCGAGGCGACGCCGCGCTTCAGGTCGTATTGCTCGAGGGCGGCCAGCAAGGTCACGATCAGCCGCGCGCCGGACGCGCCGATCGGATGGCCCAGCGCGCAGGCACCGCCGTGAACGTTGACCTTGTCGTGCGGCAGGTCCAGGTCGCGCATCGCCGCCATGGTGACGACCGCGAAAGCCTCGTTGATCTCGTAGAGATCGACGTCGCCGGCCCGCCAATCGAGCTTCGACAGCAGATTGCCGATCGCCTTGACCGGCGCGGTGGTGAACCAGGCCGGCGCCTGTGCATGGGTCGCGTGGCCGCGGATCACGGCCAGCGGCTTCAGGCCGCGTCGATCGGCTTCGGACCGGCGCATCAGCACCAGGGCGGCCGCGCCGTCGGAAATCGATGAGGAATTGGCCGCCGTCACCGTGCCGTCGGCGCGGAATGCCGGCTTCAGGGTCGGGATCTTGTCCGGCCGGGCCTTCAGCGGCTGCTCGTCGGTATCGATCACCGTGTCGCCGCCGCGGCCTTTGATCGTGACCGCCGCAATCTCGCCCTTGAACCGGCCGCCCTCGATGGCCTTCCTGGCCCGGTCGAGCGAGGCCAGCGCGAAGGCGTCCTGGTCCTCGCGGCTGAACCGGTAATGCCCGGCGCAATCCTCGGCGAAAGTGCCCATCAGGCGGCCCTTGTCATAGGCGTCTTCGAGCCCGTCGAGGAACATGTGATCGAGCGTGCGGCCATGGCCGAGGCGATAGCCGCCGCGCGCCTTGTCGAGCAGATAAGGCGCGTTCGACATGCTCTCCATGCCGCCGGCAACCATGATCCGGGCACTGCCGGCGGCGATCAGGTCATGGGCCAGCATGGCCGCCTTCATGCCTGAGCCGCAAACCTTGTTGATGGTCGTGCACGGCACCGATTGCGGCAGGCCCGCGCCCAGCGCCGCCTGGCGCGCCGGCGCCTGGCCCAGGCCGGCTGGCAGCACGCAGCCCATGATCGCCTCGTCGATCGCATCGACATCGAGGCCGGCGCGTTCGACGGCCGCCTTGATCGCGGTGGCACCCAGCTGCGGGGCCGCCACATCCTTCAGGTCGCCCTGGAACCCGCCCATGGCGGTGCGGGCCATGCCGACGATGACGATCGGGTCGCTCATCCGTGAAAACTCCTCGCTCACATCAACATCTTTCATGATCGCCAGACCCGGCCCGCTCCTGCGTCGCGGGAAGGGGCTAGGCTCAGGCGGTTTCCTTGAACAGCTCGCGGCCGATCAGCATGCGTCGGATTTCCGACGTGCCGGCGCCGATCTCGTAGAGCTTGGCGTCGCGCAGCAGCCGGCCGGTCGCATAATCGTTGATGTAGCCGTTG
>NZ_DASZBY010000137.1:0-54977 GCF_035943795.1 Aliidongia sp.
CTTGAGAGCGATGGGCACCAAACTGCGCGGCCGTCGCTGCGCATCACGTCCGCGTTCGATGAAGCCGGCATCCTCAAGCACCTTGAGGTGTTTCGAGATCGTCGGTTGGCTGAGTTCGAACGGCGCCATGAGCTCGGACACTGTTGCCTCGCCCCCGGCGAGACGAGCCAGGATCGCGCGGCGCGTCGGATCAGCCAGAGCGGAGAAGGCCCTGCTCAATCGGTCGGGTTCGGAATTCATAATTGCCATACGGCTATATAGCTATATAGCAATCTATATGTCAAGGCAGTGACGGCCGACGCTCGTCGGGACGCCGCACTGAACGCCGTGGTCAGGCGAGGATCGGCATCAACCCGTGAAACACCGCTTCGAACATTTCGGTCGTCAGGCGCCCGGTGTTCGTGTTGTAGCGGGAGCAATGATAGCTGTCGGCCAGCACCAGCCCGTTCGGCAACATGTGCCGGGCCTGATGGGCGAACTTGTAGGCCGCCTGACGCAGGCCCAGCGTCGCCAGCACCTGGGTGTGGGCCAGTTGGCCGAGCGCCAGGATCGCCTTCAAACGACCGAGTGCCGCGAACTCCGCGATCAGGAACGGGCGGCAGCTTCTGATTTCCGATGGCTCCGGCTTGTTCTCCGGTGGCACGCAGCGCACGGCATTGGTGATGCGGACGTCGTCGAGCCGCAACCCATCGTCGGCCGATTGGCGATAGGTCCCATCGGCCAGGCCGAATTTCAGCAGGGTGGCGTACAGCAGGTCGCCGGCATAGTCGCCGGTAAAGGGGCGGCCGGTGCGGTTGGCGCCTTTGAGACCAGGCGCCAGTCCGACGATCAGCAGGCGCGCGTCGGCACCGAAAGACGGGACCGGCGCATTGTGCCAGTCGGGATGGGCTACGCGATGGCGCTCACGAAAGGCCACCAGTCGGGGGCAGTTCGGGCAATCTCGTCCCGGGCCGGAAAAGGGCAGGTCGGTCATTCGCGAGAACCTGGGCTAATCGTCGTCGGCCTCGTCGTCCTGGGTCGGCGCGTGATATTCCTCGCGCGGCGTATGGGCACGCATGATGCTGGGCGCCAGATCCTGCAGTTCCATGAAGGTGTCGGCCTGGCGCCGCAGTTCGTCGGCCACCATGGGCGGGTTCGAGCGGACGGTGGAGACGACCGTGACGCGCACGCCCTTGCGCTGGACAGCGTCGACCAGTCGCCGGAAATCGCCGTCGCCGGAAAACAGCACGATATGGTCGAGATGTTCTGCCATCTCCATCACGTCGATCGCCAGCTCGATATCCATGTTGCCTTTGAGTTTCCGGCGCCCGGTCGCGTCGGTGAACTCCTTGGTCGGCTTGGTGACCATGGTGTAGCCATTGTAATCCAGCCAATCGACCAGCGGACGGATCGGCGAATATTCCTGATCTTCGATCAACGCGGTGTAATAGAATGCCCGGATCAGCTGGCTGTTCTTGCGGAATACATCCAGAAGCTTCTTGTAATCGATGTCGAAACCAAGAGCGCGGGCGGCGGCGTAGAGATTCGACCCATCGATGAAGAGCCCTAGGCGCTCTTGCGGATAGAAAACCATTTTTTTAAATCCTTTTGGGCGAACGCGCCGAAAAATGCATGCGACTGAAAACATCAAATAGTCGCCACAATTATGGAATGACACGCGGTGGCGAAGCAAGTCCGGTTTTCCGTGCAACTTTGTCGATCAATATGCTCGCCGATGGTGGGCGCACCGGGTAAAGCAGGCAGGTCTGGGTAGTAATGCGAGTCGTATCCGATGATTTACGTGGCCTTGGGCGCCAATCTGCCGAGTCCCATCCACGGCCTTCCGCGCGCGACGCTGGAGGCGGCGCTGGGGGCGCTCGGGCAATCGGGCCTGCGGGTCGCCGCGCGCTCGGCCTGGTACGAGACCGCGCCGGTTCCGGTATCGGATCAGCCCTGGTACGTGAACGGCGTCGCGCGGATCGAGACCATGCTCGGGCCTGCCGACCTGCTGGAGTGCCTGCATCGAATCGAGGCGGCGTTCGGCCGGGTGCGCGAGGTGGTGAATGCACCGCGCGTACTCGATCTCGATCTGCTGGCCTGTGGCGACATGATCTCGGTCGGCTGGCCGCTGTTGCCGCACCCGCGCCTGCACGAGCGCGCGTTCGTGCTGCGGCCGCTGGCCGACGTGGCGCCCGGTTGGCGGCATCCGCTGCTCGGGCTCGATATTGCGGCCATGCTGGCTGCGATCGGGCCGGAGCAGACGACTCGTCCGTTGGTCTGAACCCACCCGCCATGAGCGGGCGACAGGGCTGCGCGGCAAGAGAAGCGGGGCCGCTATGAGGATCGTGGCATTGCACCATGGCGGCTCGCGTCGTATATCTGGCGGCTACCCATTAATTCGGCGGGCTTGATCAGAATGGCGCGTGTAACGGTTGAAGATTGCGTGACGAGAGTGCCGAACCGTTTCGAGCTCGTGCTCGTAGCGGCGCAGCGGGCGCGGGACATCGCGTCCGGCGGCCTGATCACGGTCGACCGCGACAATGACAAGAACCCGGTCGTGGCGCTGCGCGAGATCGCGGACTATACGATCGAAGTCGACGCCCTGCAGAACGCGCTCGTCACCGGCCTGCAGAAGCAGCCGGAAATCGACGAGCCGGAAGAAGACCACGATCTGTCGATCGGCGAGCAAACCTGGCCCGACGGCGCCGGCGCCGTGGCGCTCGAGGAAGAACTCAAGGACGACATGCAGTTCGTCGACGCCGAGGAAGGCGATGCCGAACTCGAGGGCGAGGCCGACGAGCTTTCGGAAGAGAAACTCGGCGGGGCCGAATTCTCCGACGAGATCTGACCGTCCCGGGCGAGCGTCAGGTCGCGTGGCACATCAGCCGGCTTTCCCGATGCGTCGCCCCATTCATGAAGCATTTCCGATGACGGCCCGGCGCTCAGCGCCGGGCCGTTCGTCCCTCGGGGCGGTGCGGCCGTGATCCGTCAGTACGATCTGGTCGAGCGGGTCAAGGCCTACGATCCCAATGCGGATGAAGACGCGCTCAACCGCGCCTACGTCTTTTCCATGCATGCCCACGGTTCGCAGAAGCGTGCATCGGGCGATCCCTATTTCTCCCATCCGGTCGAGGTCGCGGGCATCCTGGCCCAGATGAAGCTCGACTCGGCGTCGATCGTCACCGGCCTGTTGCACGACACGGTCGAAGATACGGTCGCGACGCTCGACGATATCGAGCGGCTGTTCGGTCGCGACATCTCCCGCCTGGTCGACGGCGTCACCAAGCTGTCGCGCCTGGAGCTGCAGTCGGACCAGACCAAGCAGGCGGAGAATTTCCGCAAGCTCGTGCTCGCCATGTCGGAAGACATCCGGGTGCTGGTGGTGAAGCTGGCCGACCGTCTGCACAACATGCAGACGCTCCACTACATCAAGAGCGAGGACAAGCGCCGCCGGATCGCGCGCGAGACGCTGGATATCTATGCGCCGCTCGCCGAGCGCATCGGCATCCATCGGATGAAGGACGAGTTGGAGGACCTGGCCTTCGCCGTGCTGCATCCGGAAGGCCGCGAATCGATCAAGACGCGCTTCGCCTTCCTCAAGGAACAGGGCGGCAGCCTGGTCGGCAAGGTCATCGATCAGCTGACCAAAACGCTGAACGAGGACGGCCTGCCGAACGCGACGGTGACGGGGCGTGAGAAGACGCCCTATTCGATCTGGCGCAAGATGCAGCGCAAGAACGTGGGATTCGAGCAGCTGTCCGACATCATGGCGTTCCGCGTCACGGTCGAGACGGTCGGCGAGTGCTATCAGGCGCTGGGCGTGATCCACAGCCACTATCCGGTCGTGCCCGGCCGCTTCAAAGACTATATCTCGACGCCGAAGCCGAACGATTATCGCTCGCTGCACACCGGCATCATCGGCCCGGAGCGACAGCGCATCGAGGTGCAGATCCGCACCCGCGAGATGCACGAGGTCGCCGAACTGGGCGTTGCCGCGCACTGGAGCTACAAGCAGGACGGCGGCAAGACCGAGGGGCGGCAGTATCGCTGGCTGCGGGAACTGCTCGACATCCTGGAGCACGCGTCGGGGCCGGAGGAATTCCTCGAGAACACCAAGCTCGAGATGTTCCAGGACCAGGTGTTCTGCTTCACGCCGAAGGGCGATCTCATCGCCCTGCCGCGCGGCGCCACGCCGGTCGATTTCGCCTATGCCGTCCATAGCCAGGTCGGCGACACCTGCGTCGGCGCCAAGATCAACGGCCGCATCGTGCCGCTGCGCTCGCAGCTGTCGAACGGCGACCAGGTCGACATCATCACCTCCAAGGCGCAGACGCCGTCGCCGACCTGGGAACGGTTCGTCGTCACCGGCAAGGCGCGCGCGCGGATCCGCCGCTTCATCCGAGCCCAGCAGCGCGCGCAGTATCTCAACCTCGGCAAGGAGATCCTGACCAAGGCGTTCCGCCACGAGCATCAGGACCTGTCGGAAAAGGCGCTGGACGCGGTCACCAAGAATTTCAGCGTGACCAATGTCGAGGACCTCTACGCCGCGGTCGGCGAGGGGCTGGTCACCAAGGGCGAAGTGTTGAACGCGGTCTTCCCGAACCGCGTCGAGCCCAAGACCGCCAAGATCGTGCCGCTGCCCCGGCCACGCTCCAAGTCGTCAGACAATGCGGTGCCCATCCGTGGCCTGATCCCGGGCATGGCACTGCATTACGCCGGCTGTTGCCACCCGCTGCCGGGCGACCGCATCGTCGGCATCGTCACGACGGGCAAGGGCGTCACGATCCATACGATCGATTGCGATACGCTCGAAAGTTTCGCCGATACGCCGGAACGCTGGCTCGACGTCGCGTGGGATACCGCCGACGAAGGGCAGGGCCATATCGGCCGCATTTCGGTCATGCTCGGCAACGAGCCCGGGGCGCTCGGCAACCTGACGACGGTGATCGGCAAGAATGCCGGCAACATCACCAACCTCAAGATCACCAACCGGTCCAACGACTTCTTCGAGATCCTGGTGGATATCGAGGTCAAGGACGTCAAGCACCTGACCAACCTGATCGCGGCCTTGCGCGCGATGCCGTCGATCAATTCGGTGGAACGCGCGCGCGGCTGACGCCGTTCGCCGCCTGTCCCTAGTTCGAGCGAGAACCCATGGCATCCGTCCATCAGCACCTGCGGCTCGGCGTCAACATCGACCATGTCGCGACCGTGCGGAACGCGCGCGGCGGCAGCCATCCCGACCCGGTGCGCGCCGCGCTGCTGGCGGCGAAAGCCGGTGCCGACGGCATCACCGCCCATCTGCGCGAGGATCGGCGCCACATCGTCGATGCGGACATCGAGCGGCTGATGGCGACGATTGCCCTACCGCTCAATTTCGAGATGGCAGCGACCGACGAGATGGTCGCCCTGGCGCTGCGCCACCGGCCGCACGCCGCCTGCCTGGTGCCCGAGCGGCGCGAGGAGCGCACGACCGAGGGCGGCCTCGACGTGGTGGGCGGCCAGGGCGATCTGGGGCCGAAGATCGCGCGCCTGCGCGACGCCGGCATTCGCGTTTCGCTGTTCATCGCACCGGACAAGGCCCAACTCGACATGGCCCGGCACCTGGGTGCGCCGGTCGTGGAACTGCACACCGGTCCCTATTGCCATGCGGTGGCCGGGGCCGAGCGGCAGCATGAAACCACGCGGCTGGCCGACGCCGCGACCCATGGTCATGGCCTGGGACTGGAAATCCATGCCGGCCACGGCCTCGATTTCGAGACGGTCGGCGCGGTCGCGGCACTGCCGGAAATGGCGGAACTCAACATTGGCCATTTCCTGGTGGGCGAGGCGATCTTCGTCGGGCTGGACGCGGCGATCCGCCGGATGCGGGCCGCGATGGATACGGCGCGGGGTGCACGCGCATGATGATCCTTGGCCTCGGCAACGATCTCATCGACATCCGGCGCATCGAGAAGACGCTGGAACGCTACGGCGACAAGTTCACCCAGCGCTGCTTCACGCCGGTCGAGATCGCCAAGGCCGATCGCCGGGCCCAACGCGCCGCGACCTACGCCAAGCGCTATGCCGCCAAAGAGGCCTGCTCCAAGGCGCTCGGCACCGGGTTCCGCTCAGGCGTGTTCTGGCGGGACATCGGCGTGGTCAACTTGCCGACCGGCCAGCCGACCCTGCTCCTGACCGGCGGGGCCAAGGCTCGGCTCGACGCCATGACCCCGGCCGGCATGGTGGCACAGATCCATCTGACCCTGACCGACGAGCCGCCGCTCGCCGAAGCCATGGTCATGATTGTCGCGGTCCCTGCCAGCGCTTGACGCCAGGGCTTGCCCCGCGCTTCATGACGGCCACCTTCCGGCCATCCGCCCGAATCCGATAACCCGAACCCCGCGAGCCCCGATGGCCACCGCCACCAAGAGCAAGACCAAGAACGGCGACAGCCTGTTCGAGATCATCAAGACCGTCGTCACCGTCGGCCTCGCCGTCTTGATCCTGCGGACCTTCGCCTTCGAGCCGTTCAACATCCCGTCGGGCTCGATGATCCCGACCTTGCTGATCGGCGACTATGTCTTCGTCTCGAAATATTCCTACGGATTCAGCCGCTATTCTTTCCCGCTGATCCATCCGCCGTTCTCGGGCCGGATCTTCGGCCGGGTGCCGGCGCGGGGCGACGTCGTGGTGTTCAAGCTGCCGCGCGATCCGTCGATCGACTATATCAAGCGGATCATCGGCCTGCCGGGCGACAAGATCCAGATGGTCGACGGCGTGCTGAACGTGAATGGCAAGCCGGTCGACCTGAAGCGGGCGGAGGATTTCTTCGACGACGAATACCAGCGCAACGTCGAGACGCCGCAATATACCGAGACCCTGCCGGAGGGCCGCCAGCACCCCATCCTGAAGCTGAGCAAGCCCGGCACCGGCACTTACGACAACACGCCGGTCTTCGACGTTCCGGCCGACAGCGTGTTCGCCATGGGCGACAATCGCGACAATTCGCTGGATAGCCGCGTGCCGCCGCGCAACAACGGCGTGGGTTTCGTGCCGTTGGAGAACCTGGTCGGCCGGGCCGAGTTCCGGTTCTTCTCCTACGACGACAATGTCGCGTCCTGGTGGCAGGTCTGGGAATGGCCCTGGGCGATCCGGTTCTCACGTCTGTTCACCGCGGTACGCTGAGCCGCGACGCCTGCCGCCCTTGACGCAGCCCGGTACCGGCGGCTTGATGGCCGCATGAGAAGACGCAGGAAAAGACAGGAAGGCCCGGTGGATATCCTTGGCACGGTTCTCTGGGCCGTGTTGCTGGCGCTGGTGTTCCGTAGCTTCGTCTATCAGCCGTTCTCGATCCCGTCGGGCTCGATGGTGCCGACATTGCTGGTCGGCGACTATGTCTTCGTCTCGAAATTCGCCTATGGCTTCAACCGCTATTCGCTGCCGTTCTGGGCGCCGCCCGTCGACGGTCGGCTGTTCGGTCGGCTGCCGGCGCGGGGCGACGTTGCGGTCTTCCGGCTACCGGCCGATCCCGACCAGGACTATATCAAGCGGATCGTCGGATTGCCCGGCGACCAGGTGCAGATGGTCGGCGGCGTGCTCACCATCAACGGCGAGCCGGTCAAGCGCGAGCCGATGGCCGATCTGGTGATCGACGATGGCGCGGAAAAGCTGTCGCTGCGCCGTTTCGTCGAAACTTTGCCGAATGGCGTCGCCCACGAGATCATGCAGGAGAGAGACGACGGACCGCTCGACGATACCAGCATCTATGTGGTGCCCGACGGCCATGTCTTCGCGATGGGCGACAACCGCGAGCACTCCCAGGACAGCAGGATGTTGACCAAGGTAGGCTATATCCCGCTGGAGAATCTGGTGGGGCGGGCGGATCTGCGCTTCCTGTCGATCGTGCCGCACGAAGCCTGGTGGAAGATATGGCAATGGCCGAGCCGGATCCGCTACGACCGGACGATGCGGTCCGTACGATGAGCGAGCCCGCGACGACCCCAAGCCGCCGCGTCGCGCTCGAGGCGAAGCTCGATCATCGCTTCGCCGACCCGGACCTGCTGGAAGAAGCGCTGACCCATCGCAGCGCCGCCTATGTCGCCGGCGGCCGCAAGGATCGGCGGGGCGCGCGCCGCTCGCTGGGATATGAGCGTTTGGAATTCCTGGGCGACCGGGTGCTGGGCCTGCTGGTCGCCGAAATGCTGATGACGACCTTCCCGCGCGAGGCCGAGGGCGCGCTAGCGCGCCGCCATGCCGAGCTGGTGCGCAAGGAGACCCTGGCCGCCGTTGCGGTCGAGATCGATCTTGCCGAGCATGTCATGCTGCCGCCGCTCGAAGACGGCGGCGCCCGGCACAATCCCAGCCTGCTGGCCGACGTGTGCGAGGCGATCATCGCGGCGCTCTATGTCGATGGCGGCCTCGAGACCGCCCGCCGCTTCGTTGCCGGGCGCTGGACCGATCGGATGAACGCGTCGGTGGCGCCGCCGAAGGATTCCAAGACTGCGCTGCAGGAATGGGCGCAGGGCCGCGGGCGGCCCTTGCCGGTCTACCGTCTGGTCAAGACCGACGGCCCGCCTCATCAACCGATCTTCACGGTCTCGGCTTCGGTCGAAGGCGAGGCCGAGGAACTGGCGAGCGGCGCTTCCAAGCGCCTGGCCGAAGCCGCTGCCGCCACGATATTGCTGGCCCGCATCCGCGGCGCCAAAGGAGAAGCGACATGACCGACAGCCCGACCGATCCGACGGGCGTCCCGCCGACCGAACCGGCACCCAGCGGCCCGACCAAGTGTGGCTACGTCGCCATCCTGGGCGCCCCCAACGCGGGCAAGTCGACATTGCTTAACCGCCTGGTCGGCGCCAAGCTGTCGATCGTCTCGCCCAAGGTGCAGACGACGCGCACCCGCGTGCTCGGCATCCAGGTGCTAGATGCCGCCCAGATCATCTACATCGACACGCCCGGCATCTTCCGGCCCAAGCGGCGGCTCGACCGCGCCATGGTCGCGGCCGCCTGGAGCGGGGCTGCCGATGCCGACGTGGTACTGCTGCTGGTCGATGCCGAGGACGGCCTGACCGAGGAAGTGAAGTCGATCGTCTCCGGTCTCAAGGATGCCGGCCGGCGCGCCGTGCTGGCGCTCAACAAGATCGATGCGACGCGGCACGAGAAGCTGCTGCAACTGGCGAGCGCGCTCGATCTCGAAGGGATCTTCGACCGGATCTTCATGATCTCCGGTCTGAGTGGCGACGGCGTTGCGGACGTCGAGAAGTACCTGCTGGACCGCCTGCCGCTGGGGCACTGGCTGTTTCCGGAGGATCAGCTGTCCGACGTGCCGCAGCGCCTGCTGGCGGCGGAAGTCACGCGCGAGCAGCTGTTCCTGCAGCTGCACGACGAGCTGCCGTACGAGACGACGGTCGAGACCGAGAGCTGGGAAGAGCTCAAGGACGGCAGCGTCAAGATTTCCCAGATCGTCTATGTCCAGCGTCCCAGCCAGAAGGCGATCGTGCTGGGCAAGGGCGGTCGCCAGATCAAGCGCCTGGGCGAACGCTCGCGCCTGGAATTCGAGAAGATGCTGGAGCAGAAGGTCCATCTGTTCCTGTTCGTAAAGGTGCGCGAGGACTGGGCCGAGGACCGCGAGCGCTACGCCGCGATCGGGCTCGAATTCGACCACTGATCCGGCATGGACTGGACCGATCAGGCGGTCGTGCTCGGCGCGCGCAAGCAGGGCGAGGGCAGCCTGATCGTCTCGCTGCTGACCCGCGCGCAGGGGCGGCAGCGCGGACTGGTGCGCGGCGGGGCGAAAAGCCGCCAGCGCGGCGCCTACGAGCCCGGCACCCTGGTCACGGCGACCTGGCGTGCCCGGCTCGAGGAACATCTGGGGCATCTGCAGATCGACCCCGGCACCAGCTATGTCGCCGGACTGCTCGACGATCCGCTGCGGCTCGGCTGCCTCGAAGCCACGGTCGCGCTGATCGAACTCACCCTGCCGGAACGCGAGCCCCATCCGACCGCCTTCGACGGGCTGGTGCGGCTGCTGGGCCATCTCGACCGCGACGATGGCTATGCCGCCGCCCATCTCGCCTGGGAGATCGCGTTGCTGACCGAGCTCGGCTACGGGCTCGATCTGTCCGCCTGCGCCGTCACGGGAACGACGGAGGATCTTGCGTGGGTTTCGCCGCGCACCGGCCGCGCGGTCAGCAAGGCGGCGGGCTTCGCCTATCGTGACAAGCTGCTGGTGCTGCCGCGCGCGCTGGGGGGAATCGGGCGCGAGGGATCGGCCGTCGAAGACCTGCTCGACGGGTTGGCGCTGACCGCGAGCTTTCTCGAACGACAGGCGCTCGCCCCGCGCGGCCAGAGTCTGCCACCGGCCCGCACACGATATGTTGACCGACTCGGGCGGCTCGTGGCCATATCTCGTGGAACATCGAGTTAGGGCAGCTCAAGTCCGTCATCCCCGCGAAGGCGGGGATCCAGCATTACGCGCGGCAGCGCGGAAAAGCGTCACGTCGCCGCAGACGCGGCTCTTGCCGGATTCCCACCTGCGCGGCAATGACGGATAAAAAGGCGGCCGTAGCTCAAGGTCTGATTCGAATACAAGAGCACCCATGGCCTCGACCTCTCTCGCCGGCGAAATTCGCGATACCGAACTGCACGACGCCCTGTCGGAGCGCTACCTGTCCTATGCGCTGTCGACCATCATGGCGCGCTCGCTGCCGGACGTGCGCGATGGGCTGAAACCGGTGCATCGCCGGATCCTGTGGGCGATGCGGCAGCTGAAGCTCGACCCCGGGTCCGGCTACAAGAAATGCGCGCGCGTCGTCGGCGATGTCATCGGTAAGTACCATCCCCATGGCGACGCCTCGATCTACGAGGCGCTGGTGCGCTTGGCCCAGGATTTCGCGGTGCGCTATCCGCTGATCGACGGGCAGGGCAATTTCGGCAATGTCGATGGCGATAACGCCGCGGCGATGCGCTACACGGAAAGCCGCCTGACCACGGTCGCCCGCGCGCTGATGGACGGCATCGAGAACGATACGGTCGATTTCCGCGACACTTACGACGGCGAGGGCGAAGAGCCGGTCGTGCTGCCGTCGCGCTTTCCGAACCTGCTGGCGAACGGCGCCACCGGCATCGCCGTCGGCATGGCGACCAGCATCCCGCCACACAATGTCGGCGAGCTGTGCGACGCCATGCGAATGATGATCGCCGAGCCCGACTGCTCGATCGACAGGTTGGCGATCGCGGTCCATGGCCCGGATTTTCCGACCGGCGGCGTGCTGGTCGAGACGCCGGAGAACATCCGGCAGGCCTATGCGACCGGCCGCGGCAGCTTCCGCCTGCGCGCGCGCTGGGAAAAGGAGCCGCTGCCGCTCGGCGCCTACCAGATCGTCGTCACCGAGATCCCCTACATGGTGCCGAAGGCCCGGCTGATCGAGAAGATCGCCGAGCTGCTGGAGGAGAAGAAGCTGCCCTTGCTGGCCGACATCCGTGAGGAATCTGCCGAACAGATCCGCCTGGTGTTCGAGCCCAAGACGCGCAACGTCGACCCCGACGTGCTGATGGAATCCCTGTTCCGCTCGACCGACCTCGAAGTCCGCATCCCGCTCAACCTCAACGTCCTCGATTCCAAGGGCGTGCCGCGGGTCATGAGCCTGAAGGATGCGTTGCGCGAATTCCTCGACCACCGCCTGGTCGTGCTGGAACGCCGTTCGCGCAACCGCCTCGACGAGATCAGCCGGCGCATGGAGATCCTGCGCGGCCAGATGGTCGTCTACCTGAACGTCGACGAGGTCATCAGGATCATCCGCGAGGCCGATGCACCGAAGCCAGCGCTGATCGAACGGTTCGACCTGACCGACCTGCAGGCCGAAGCGATCCTGAACCTGCGCCTGCGCGCCCTGCACAAGCTGGAACAGATCGCGATCCAGAAAGAACTGGACGAGCTGGCGGACGAGGCGACCGGCATCGAGACCCTGCTGGCCGACGAAGGCCTGCGCTGGCGGGCGATCGACCAGGAAGTGGTCGAGATCAACGAGGAATTCGGGCGGCAGACCGAGCTCGGCAAGCGTCGGACCGAACTGGGCGGTGCGCCGTCCGCGATCATCGTGCCGGTCCATGCGCTGGTCGAGCGCGAGCCGGTCACCGTGCTGTGTTCCGACAAGGGCTGGATCCGCGCGGTCAAGGGCCACAACGTGCCGCTGGCCGACCAGCGCTACAAGGAGGGCGACGGGCCGCGCTTCGCGCTCGAGACCCAGACGACCGACCGGCTGCTGATCTTCGCGTCGAACGGCCGCTTCTTCACGCTCGGCATCGACAAGCTGCCCGGCGGCCGGGGCCATGGCGAGCCGCTGAAGCTGATGATCGACTTGCCGAACGATGCCGAGATCATGGCGCTGCGGGTCTATAAGCCTGGCGAGAAGATGATGCTGGTCTCGACCGACGGTCGCGGCTTCATCGTCAACCAGGACGAGGCGCAGGCCCAGACGCGCGCCGGCAAGCAGGTGATGAACCCGGCGGACAAGGTGACGGCCCGTTTCTGCCTGCCGTTCACCGGCGACGGGCTGGCGCTGGTCGGCGACAATCGGAAACTGCTGGTGCTGCCGCTGGCCGACATCCCGGAAATGATGCGGGGGCGCGGCGTCGTTCTGCAGAAATACAAGGATGGCGGGTTGGCCGACGCCAAGATCATCAACCTGGCCGAAGGGCTGAGCTGGCCGTCGGGTTCGCGCATGCGGAGCGAACCCGACCTCACCGCCTGGAAGACCGGCCGCGGCTCGTCTGGCCGCATGGTCCCGAACGGCTTCCCGCGGCCGACGCGGTTCGAGGGCTGAGGCCCGCGCTCAGACGCAGAGGTTGAACGCGACAGAGATGCGGACGGCATCGCCCGTGTAGGGTTGCACGGCATGGAATAGCCAGGCCGGGAACAGCACCATGTTTCCGGTCTTCGGCTGGAACGTCTCCGACCCGCCGGCGGTCAGGCAGCCCTTGATGCCCATGCGCACGAGCGGCGCGTACATCATGGGCGTCACGCCGCGCGGATCCATCAGCTCCAGCGCGCCGCCGACCTCGACCCCGCCATCGTCGACGTAATAGACCCCCGACCAATAGGCGCCGGCATGGGTATGCATGTCGTTGGTGTTGCCGGCGCGGTTGATATTGGCCCAGGCGTTCGTCTTCCATGCAAACGCCGCGGGGGCGAACCCGTCGGCGGTCTGCACCGCGCTGATCTTGGTCGCGACCTCGCCGGCGAGCGCCAGCATCGCCGCGCCGTCCGGACCCGCCCATTCGGTGAAATCCGTATCCGACTGCCAGCCGCCGCGGTTGCTCTTCAGCACCGAGGGATGGCTTTCGGCCTGGGCCAGGATGCGCGCCTTGAGCCGATCGTTGGCGCCATCGTCGCTGCCCAGCAGCAGCACGACGAGGGGCGTCGGGAACAGCGAGTTGATGTCGAGGTTCTGCGTGACGAACGGCATGAGGAAATCCGATCCGGCGATGATCTGCCGAGCCTAGGCGGCCATGGTTAACGGGAACCTAAGCCGCTGCTGCTGACGAGCATTGACGATCTCCACGCCGCTCGATACCATTCCTAAATACCGGATAGTAGTCTGGTATTTCGGACAATCGACGCTGCACATTTTCCGCGAAGGGGCAGGGCCGGCGTCGCGCATCAGGCTTCCTCAGCATTTTCCCTGCATCGAGCCCTATCAGAAGACGGTCGACAGTGGAGGATGACTCATGGCACCGAACGACAAGAATGACTCCGAACCCGGCTTTTCCCGGCGCAGCCTGCTCATGGGCGCTACGGCGATGACCGCCGTTGGCCTGGTTCCGAAGGCGCTCGCGGCAACCGTCGCAGCGCAGGGCGGCGGCGGGGTTCTGGCCTATGCCGGCTGCTACACGCCGAACGGCGGCGGCATCTATCAGTTCAGGATCAATCTCGCCACCGGGGCGCTAACCCAGGCGAACCTGTTTCCCGGCGTGCCCAACCCGTCCTGGATCACTTTTGGTCTGGGCGGCACCACGCTCTACGCCACCAATGAGATCGATAATTACAACGGCACGACCAGCGGCTCGGTCAGCGCCTTCCGCATCGATCGCTCGACCGGGACGCTCACGGCGCTGAACGTGGTGAGCTCCGAGGGCGGGGCACCGGTGTATCTGAACCCGCATCCCTCGGGCAAATTCCTGTTCGTCGCCAACTATGACGGCGGCTCGATCGCGGTTCTGCCGATCCGCTCCGACGGTAGCCTGGGTGCGGCGACCGACGTCAAGCTCGACACCGGCAATGTCGGGCCGACCACGCCGACCGGCGCGCCGCCGGGCAGCTTCGCCAACAGCGGGCACGATGCGCCCCACGCCCATTTCATCCATAGCGATCCGTCCGGCCGCTTCGTCCTGCATGTCGACCTCGGCCAGGATCGGATCTATTCCTGGCGGTTCAACGCGACCGCCGGCACCCTGTCGCCGGCCGCCGTGCCGTTCGTCGCCGTGGCACCGGGCGCAGGCCCGCGCCACCTGGCCTTTCATCCCAATGGTCGCCTCGTCTATCTGCTGACCGAGGAAAGCTCGACGCTGTCGACCTATGCTTATAACGGCAATACCGGCGCCCTGACCCTGCTGCAGACCGTCTCTGCCCTGCCGCGCGGCTTCGCCGGCACCAGCTACGGTTCGGAAGTGGCGCTGTCTGCCGACGGTCGCTTCCTCTATGCCGCCAATCGCCTGCACGACAGCATCGCCACCTTCGCGATCGATGGCGCGGGCGGCTTGACCCTGGTCGGCCATACCCCGACCATGGGCGATTATCCCCGCAGCTTCGCGATCGATCCGACGGGGAATTTCTTCTACGCCACCAACCAGCACAGCGATGCGATCACGGTCTTCAAGATCGATCGGACGACCGGTCAGCCGGCCTTCACCGGCCAGTACGTGCCGATCGGCAGCCCCGCCCGGTTGGCCTTTCTGATCTAGCGCGAGCGAGGCGGGCGATCGGATGGATCGCCCGCCCTTCTTCGTCAGGCCAGCGGGATCGACTGGCTGTGATGGAAGCGGTTGTTGGGATCCCAGACCTGCTTCGCCTGGATCAGCCGCGGCAGGTTGCCGCCGTAATAGAGCCGCAGCGCCGTCGCCTTGCCATGGGCGTTCAGGTCGACGTCCGGATAGTTGACGTAGCAGCCGTCGACATTGTTGGTCGGATCCTTGGCGGGGTCGGGGATGCCGCCATAGGCCCCATACATCTCGCCGTAGAAATCACGGATCCAGGCGATGTGATTGTCGCCGTTGGCGCTCGGTCCCTCCGTCTGGTCCTGCCAGTAGGTCTGGTATTGCAGCTTGAAGATCGAGCTCCGCTGCCACACCGCGGTCGCCGTCGGCGCCACGGCGTTGATCTGACCGGCATAGGTATCGACCTGGAGGAGCGAGGACGAGAGGTCGACCGGATTGCCCGACCCGTCGGTGCGGCTTTGGGTCAGGTATTTATAGATGGTCTGGACTTGGCTCGTCGGGAAGCCGGCACGCATGTAAGCGGACTTGTACTTGCCCTTCTGGTTGTCGCCGGAGCCGTTCAGGTCCTGCACGACCTCCCACCACCGATAGTCGACATAGGCCGCGGAGCTGGGGGCCGAGACCGGATGGCCGATGATCGCGCCGCGCGGCTGCACGACATTCGCGACGCCATGTTTCGCGAGCATGCTGTTGATCTGCGGCATGACCGTGGCCGAGCCGATCGGGCCGTCGTAGTTCGCCTGGATGATGATCTTCACCTGGCCGGCGCTCGAATGATTGAGTTTGAGCAGGCCGAAGATGCTGTTGCCGCCGGTCTGGGTCAGGTCCTGGAAATAGCTGATGATGCCGCCCAGGTACGAAGCCCCGCCGCCGGCGATGATGTCGGACCAGTTCCAGGCCAGCACGATCAACTCGGCATTCTGCGGCGCGGTCGGCAGATCGGCGAACTCGTACCGGGTGATCAGGCCGAAGTTGCCGCCGCCGCCGCCGGTATGGGCCCAATGGAGCAGCCGGTCGTTGGGATCGCTGCTCTGGTTGGTGACATGGCGCAGCTGGACGCTGTCGCCCTTGCCGATGGTCGCGACCTCAACGCCGGTCAGCCAGTCGACGGTCAGGCCGAACGCGCGGGACATCAGGCCGTAGCCGCCGCCGCAGATATGGCCGCCGAGCCCGACCGAATAGCAGGAGCCGGCCGGAAGCGTCTTGCCGAACTGCCAGTAGAGATGCCGATAGAGGTCCCAGTTCGTGCCGCCGGCCTGGGCGAAATAGGTGCCGCGCTTCTGGTCGTAGCCAATCTGGTTCAGCAGGCTGACGTCGATGATTGCGCGGGTGTCGGCGTTGAAGACGAAATCCTCGTAGCAGTGGCCGCCGCCGCGGACCCGGAAATTCTGCGCCCAGCCGCCGGACACCACATTGGCCAGCGCCTCGGCCGCGCCGGCCTCGGTCAAGGGCACGAATACGACGGCGGCGTTGGGTGCGACCCAGCGGCGATTGAAGCCCTGGGTCAATCCGCGGAACTGGGTGCTCGACGGGTCCAGGATCAAGAGATCCGTCCCGGCCGAGCCGCCCGCGGCCGTCACGAGATCGGCCTTCGCCTGCGCTTCAGCCTTGCCGGTCAGGGCCAGCAGGCCGGCCATGGTTCCGGCGGTCGCGGCGCCGGCCTTCAGGAAATTACGTCGTTCCATCTCGGGGTTCCTCCTGGTGCAGTTCCTCCTTCACGCCACGCGGGCGCAGGGGTTCGAATGTTCCCGTCGAATGAAGGCACAACTCTGGAGCGACGCGGTCCGGTCACAGGCGCGTTGAGAAGACAGGACGCGCGCGTTTTTATCGCTGCATCTGCAAATAATTTAGGCGACCGAGGCGCGTTTTCCTCGGACTTGATCCGAAGAAGCCCATTTGTCTGATATACCAGACCAAAGTCTCGTATAGCGGATGACGGGAAGAATAGATCGATCGCCCGAAGGTTGCAATGGAATTGATGGAAATCGGGAAGAGACCGCTAGCTTGAGCGGCGTCGTTCGGCGCGCGCCCGCGCCTTGGCGCGGCTGCCGCACACTTCCATCTCGCACCAGACCCGGATGCCATTCTTGCTGCGGTCCAGGAACAGCCAGCCGCACTCATGGCCGGGACATTGCTTGAGACGGTCGAGCGGCTCGCTGAGGAGCACATGGGCGGCCGAGCGGGCGACCGGCCCCAGGGGTCCGTCGGGTGCGCCATCGACAGCCGGATAGCGCCAGGCAAATCCCTCGGCAGCCCGGGTCAGGCTCTGGCCGCGATGGCTGGCGGCGAGCGCCGCGTTCAAGCCCGCAAGCGCACTGGTCGGCGGGTCTTCTCCATGTGCCAGGGCATGGAACAGGGAATAGAGCGTGCGGCGGAGCTCCAGCGCCCTGTCGAGGGCGGCGCGCGCCGCCGCGGGGTCTTCCTCGGCCAGCGCGCGCAGGACCTCGGAGTCGGCGGCGGTGATCCCGCCCGCATGGACCGTCCACAGCAGCAGATGCTCGAACTCGAGCAGGTGCTCCTGGCAATGCCCGCTGCCGAGCCCGCTGGTCGTGTTGCAGAAATCGAGCGCCAAGGCGCCCCCGACCAGGGGCAGGCGGCCGGCTCGGGAAACAAAGCCACCGTCACTCATCGAGAATGACTCCACCAAAAAGCATTTTGGTGGTTATAACGGATTGTCGGGTGGGGATCCGGCGAAACAGGGAGGCAGGCATGAAGCGAAGTATACTCGTGGTGGCGGGGCTCGTCGCCGCGCTCGCGGCAGGAACCGCGCGAGCGGACATCAAGATCGCGGTCGCAGGGCCGTTGACCGGACAGTATGCCGCGTTCGGCGACCAGATGAAAATCGGTGCGCTCGCGGCGGTCGACGCCCTTAACGCCGCCGGCGGCGTACTGGGCCAGAAACTGGTGATCGAGCAGGGAGACGACGCGTGCGATCCGAAGCAAGCGGTCGCCGTCGCCAATCAGCTGGTCTCGAAAGGCGTCGTCGCGATCTTGGGTCACTATTGCTCCGGCTCGTCCATCCCAGCCTCGGCGGTCTATGAAGAGGCGGGCATCATCGAGATTTCGCCGGCCTCGACCAATCCGAAATTCACCGACGACGGCAAGTTCAACACCTTCCGCACTTGCGGCCGGGACGATCAGCAGGGCATCGTCGCCGGCGACTACATCGCCGCCCATTTCAAGGGCAAGAAGATCGCGCTCCTGAACGACAAGAGTTCCTATGGCCTCGGTCTCGCCCAGGAAACCCAGAAGCGCCTGAAGGCGCTCGGCATCGAGCCGACGATGAACGAATCCTACACCGCCGGCGACCGGGATTATACGGCGCTCGTCACCAAGATGAAGCAGGCCAACATCGACCTGATCTATCTGGGCGGCTATCACACCGAGGCCGGCCTGATCCTGCGCCAGGCGCGCGAGCAAGGATTGCAGGCCAAGATGATGTCCGGCGACGCCATGGTCACCCAGGAATTCTGGTCCATCGCCGGCCCGGCCGGCGAGGGCATGATGATGACCTTCAGCCCCGATCCGCGCAAATCGCAGGCAGCGGCCAAGGTGGTCGCCGACTTCAAGGCGAAGAAGATCGATCCCGAAGGTTACGTGCTCTACACCTACGGCGCCCTGCAGGCTTGGGCCCAGGCGGTCACCAAGGCCGGCACGACCGACGGCAAGAAGGTCGCAGCCGCACTGAAGGCCAACAAGGCCGACACGGTGCTGGGCATGATCGGCTTCGATGCCAAGGGCGATGTGACTGCGCCGGGCTATGTCGTCTATCGCTGGCACGAAGGCAATTACGACTACGCGGTCGACTGAGCGACCTGGGGGAGCCCTCATGGGCTCCCCTTTTCAATCGTTCAGCTTCAGCAGGTCCCAGCGGTTGCCGTACAGGTCCTCGAACACCGCGACGGTGCCGTAGGCCTCGTGGCGCGGCGCCTCGTGGAACTGCACGCCGTTGGCTTGCAGGCGCTTGTAGTCCCGTTGGAAATCCTCGGTATGCAGGAACAGGAACACGCGGCCACCGGTCTGGTCGCCGATCCGTGCCGCTTGCGCCGGAGTGACTGCTCTCGCCAGCAGCAGACGGGTTTCGCCGCTGCCCGGCGGGGCCATCAGGACCCAGCGCTTGCCGGCACCGAGCGGCGTGTCCTCGACCAGTTCGAAGCCGAGCTTGTCGCGGTAGAAGGCGATCGCCTCGTCATAGTCGCGGACCACGAGGGCGATCGCACCGATATGCTGCGTCAAATGCAGCGGCCGCCGTCGACCTCGAGCGCCACGCCCGTGATGAACGAGCCCTCGTCGGATGCCAGATAGAGCGCCGCATTGGCGATGTCCTGCGGCGTCGACAGCCGGCCGAGCGGCACACTCTGGCGGAATTTCTCGCGCAACTCCGGCGTGTCCCCACCCATGAACTGGCCCAGCAGCGGTGTCTCGCCCGCGACCGGGCACAGCGCGTTGACCCGGATGTTCTCCGGTGCGAGTTCGATCGCCATCGCCTTGGTCAGCGAGATCGCCGCCCCTTTGGAGCCATTGTACCAGGCGAGGCCGGGGCGGGGCCTGAGACCGGCGGTCGATGCGGTGTTGACGAACACGCCGCCGGTGCCCTGCCGCCGGAACACCGGCAGAACATGGCGCGCCGCCAGATAGATCGATTTGACGTTGACCGCGAAGATCCGGTCGAACTCGACTTCCTCGACCTCGAGCATCGGCCGGTTCAGGTGGGTGATGCCGGCATTGTTGATCATGATGTCGATGCGGCCGTGATAGTCGAGCGCCGCCGCGACCAGGCCGGCGACGGACGCGTCGGACGCCACGTCGGTCTGGTGAAAGCACGCGGTCGCCGGGCGATGTTTCTCGTCGATCTCGGCACAGACGCGCATGCCGCCGTCCACCGCGATGTCGGCGATCACCAGCCGGGCGCCTTCGTCGGCGAACCGCTTGGCGATACCCTCGCCGAACCCCGAGCCGCCGCCGGTGACGATGGCGACCTTGTCTTTCAACCGCATACCGCTTCCTCCGCTCGTTTCGTATGAGTATGGAGGCTTCCGTGCGTTTGTTGAAGCGGCCGGATCAGTCCGTGACAAACGCCGCCCAGCCGGTCGGGCCCAACGCCTCGAGCGGCTGGAAGCGGGTCTTGTAGGCCATCTTGCGGCTACCGGCGATCCAATAGCCCAGATAGACATAGGGCCGGCCCAAGTCGCGGGCCCGTTCGATCAGGGCCACGACCAGCCAGGTGCCGAGGCTGCGCTTGGGCTGGTCGGGATCGTAGAAGCTGTAGACGGCCGAGGCGCCGTCGTCGAGATCGTCGGTCAGGCAGACGCCGACCAGGCGCCCCGCCCGGTCGCGCAAGGTGACGAGCCTGGTCGAAACCGGGCTGCCTTCGATCATGGCGCGGTAGTCGCCGAAGCCCATGTTGGCCATGTCGCTTTCGGCATGGCGGGCGAACTGGTACCGGGTGAACAGCCGGTATTGCTCGACGGTCCCAGCGGCCTCGACGGTCTCGATGGCAAGATCGGCGTTCTGCGCCTCCAGGCGCCGGATCGAGCGGCCCGGCACGAAGCCCGCGACCGCGACCCGCACCGGAACGCAGGCGGTGCAGGCGGGGCAGGCCGGCCGGTACGCCAACTGGTGGGAGCGACGGAAGCCGGCGCGCGACAGATCATTATACAGGACCTGCGGCGCCGGGCCGTTCAGTTCGGTGATCACCTTGCGCTCGACGAACCCGTCCAGATACGGGCAGGGCTGCGAACTCGTCCGATAGAAATGATGCAGCGGCGAGACGAGCGGCTTGTTCATCGCGGGTGATGCCTATTGCGGCGGAGGGACGGCCTCGACATCCGGTACCGTCGGCAGCACGCCGAAAAAGGCGACCGCCAGGCGGTTGGTGATGTCGGACAATTGGCATTGTATCAGATCGATGAATTCATGCAGCCCCGCGCCGAGAATCTCGTCGATCGTCTTGGTCGACAGAACGGCGTGCAACTCGTCGACCGCGTTGCAGGCATCGCTGCCGCCGCGCAGCGAATAGCGCGACCGGAGTTCGTTCAGGTAATTGTCGATCTCGCGCAGGCACAGATAGACCGAGCGCGGGAAACGGTGGTTCAGCAGCAGGAAGCCCGCGACCCGTGCCGGCGTGATGCCATTCGAATGCAGGCGTCGGAAGGCGTGGTAGCCGGCGGCCGAGCGCAGCAGCGCGCTCCATTGGCTGGCATCGACCGGCGAGCCGACGTCGGCCGTCTTCGGCAGCAGCAGATGATACTTGATGTCGAGCAGGCGGGTCGTCTGGTCGGCGCGTTCGATGTAGCGGCCGAGCTGGTAGAAATACCAGCCCTGGTCGCGGAAGAACGTGCCCTCGGTGATGCCCGTGTGGGTCTGGCAGGATTCCTTGATCCAGGCGAGCGATCGGGTCAGCGTCCCGGGCGCCAGATCGACTTTGTCGATCGCCTTCAGGCGATTGTAGAAAACGTTCAGGTGCACCCACATCTCGGTCGAGATCAGCGGCCGCAAGGTGCGCGCATTCTCGCGCGCAGCCCGGATCGCCGCGATGATCGAGGTTGGGTTCTCGACGTCGGTCACATAGAACCGGATCACCGCGTCGGCCGTCGCGATCGGGTGCTTTTCGAAGAATCGCTTCTCGTCGGCGTTCAGCTGGACGATCGACAGCCAGTTCTGGCTGCCGCGCGCATCGCGGCTGAAGGTCTCGTTGACGTCGAGGATGCGGGCGAGATCTTCGGCGCGCTCGACGAAGCGAGCCAGCCAGAAGATGCATTCGGCATAGCGGGAGAGGAGACTACTCAAGCACCCACGTGTCTTTCGACCCGCCTCCCTGCGAGGAATTGACGACGAGCGAACCGCGCCGCAAGGCGACGCGGGTGAGACCGCCGGGCAGCACCCAGGTCTTTTCGCCGGTGATCGCGAAGGGGCGCAGATCGACGTGGCGCCCCTCGATGCCGCCATCGACCAGGGTCGGTGAAACCGACAGGCTGATGACGGGCTGGCTGATGTAGTTGGAAGGATCGGCGATCAGCTTCGCCCGGGCCTCGGCCAGTTCGTCCTTGGTCGCCTTCGGGCCGATGGTGATGCCATAGCCGCCGGCCTCGCCCACAGGCTTCACCACCAGGTTGTGCATGTTGTCGAGCGTATACCGCAGCGCATCGGCCTCGCGGCAGATGTTGGTCTCGACGTTGGGCAGGATGGCGTCCTCGCCCAGGTAATATTTGATGATGCGCGGCATGTAGGCATAGACCGCCTTGTCGTCGGCGACGCCGGTGCCGACCGCGTTGGCCAGCGAGACGTTGCCCGCGCGATAGGCGCGCATCAGGCCCGGCACGCCCAGCATGCTGTCGGGCAGGAAGGCTTCGGGGTCCAGGAAATCATCGTTGAGGCGGCGATAGATCACGTCGACCCGCGACAGGCCGCTGATCGTCCGCATGTAGACCTTGTCGTTCTCGATCAGCAGGTCGCGGCCCTCGACCAGCGGCACGCCCATTTCGCGCGCCAGGAACACATGCTCGAAATAGGCCGAATTATAGGTGCCGGGCGACAGCAGGACCACTTGGGGGTCCTCGACGCCGCCCGGTGCGATCTCCTGCATCGCGGCCTGCAGCATCAGGCCGTAATTGTCGACCGGCCGAATGCCGATGCCGTTCATCAGGTCGGGGAAGGCGCGCGCCATCATGTGGCGGTTCTCGATGACGTAGCTGACGCCGGACGGCGTGCGCGCATTGTCCTCCAGCACCAGGAAGGTGCCGTCGCCGCCGCGCACGATGTCGGTGCCGCAGATGTTCACATAGGACTTATGGGGCACGTTCACGCCCTGCATGATCGGGCGATAATTGGCATTGCCCTTGATCAGCTCGGCCGGGACGATGCCGTCCTTCAGGATCTTCTCGTCGTGATAGATGTCGTCGAGCAGCAGGTTGATCGCGGCGACCCGCTGGATCACGCCCCGTTCGATGTGCGTCCATTCCGCCGAGGACAGCACCCGTGGGATGACGTCGAACGGCAGGATCCGGTCGATCGCATCCTTGTCGGAATAGACGGTGAAGGTGATGCCCAGGTTATAGAGCTCGGCCTCCGCATCCGCCGAGCGCCGCTGCAGCCCGTCGATGGTCAGGTCGGCCAACCGATCGCGGATCGGTTGGTTGGCCGCGCTGCGCAGCATTTCACAGTAAAACCCCTTCGGGTCATACCCGTTGAGAACAGAATCGCCGCGTTCATCCGCCATGCTACGCGTCCCGTATGCCGTGCCACGTAATCGCCTGATCGATCGGAATAATTCTGCCGATCGGTTCCTGTCCCACCGATTATTGCCTGCCGCATTGCGAATAAGCCAGCGGGATTATTGCCCATGATTTGGGCGGCGACTTCAGGCTTTTCGGCCGTCGGTGCGAATGATGACGAGGCCCGACAACAGGTCGTGAAGCGCGCGATTCCGCGGCGTTATCAGCGCGACCAGCAGGATCAGCCAGCTGGTCAGCGCGACGGTTGCGTAAAACAACAGCGAAAAGATCAGGGCCTGGACGAAATCCGGGCGCCGGCCGTCGGTGCGCAGCACCCGGATCGAGACCAGCCGCATGCCCCAGGTCGCCGATCGCAGGCCGCCGATGGTGAACGCGCCATAGAGCGTGCCGACCGCCGGCAGCAGAAAGAACAGGACGCCGAGCAGGCCGAGGCTGAAGATCGTCAGCAGGGCGAACAGCGTCTTGAGCAGGCCCGCGATCACGGCGATGAAGACCAGGTCGAGCAGGTAGGCCAGGACCCGCCGCGTCAGCACGTCGCGGAACGCATCCCGGTCGGTCACGATGGACCGCGCGGTGACGGAGGGACGCATGAATTCCCGTCGGGGATCGGCCATGGGTTATTTCTTCGGCGGCGGGGCTGGAGCGCCGGCCGGCGTGGCAGGTGCGGCCGGGGCGGCCTCGGGTGGCGGCTTGTTGTCGCGCAGCACGACGATGCTGATCCTGCGGTTCTGCGGCGAGCCCGGATTGTCCTTGATCATCGGATCGGTATCGGCGCGGCCGACCACCGTCTCGATCCGGTCCGGCGGCAGGCCGGCCGCGACCAGCGCCCGCCGGCTGGCGTTCGCCCGGTCGGTTGACAATTCCCAGTTCGAATAGTTGCCGGGGCGGACGAACGGCGTCGCGTCGGTGTGGCCGGTGATGGCGATCTTGTTCGGCAGCTTCTCGATTGCCTTCGCCACCGTCGACATGAGTTCCTTCGCCTTGTCGTTCATCTCGGTGGCACCGAGCGGGAACATCGAGTTCTTGTCCTGGTCGACCAGCTGGATGCGCAGCCCCTCCGACGTCCGTTCGACCACCAGGTTCTGCGCCAACTGCTTCAAGTCCGGCACCTGCTGGATCGCCTGGCGCAACTCCTGTTCCGCCTTGGAGAATTGCGATTCCTCGCGCGCGGTCTTCAGCTTCTCGAACTGCTCCTGCGTCATCTTGCTGGGGTCGACCTTGCTGAGGTCGAGCTTCGACAGATCGAGCTTGGACACGTCGACCTTGGCGAGGTCGACCTTGTTCGGGTCCAGCAGAGCCTGGTCGGCCTTGGCGTCGTTCGGCTTCAGCGCGTTCGCGCGGTCGTTCGGGTCGTTCTTGGCGCTGTCGGAATTCTGGAAGCCGGACGAATTGGCGTTCGCCTCCTTGTCGTTCGGTGCCTTGCCCGGCTCGTCGTCATTGTCGTCGTCGTCGAAATCCTGGGGCTGGTTGAGCGCGGTCGTGACACCCGGCGGGGCCGAGGTCGAGACCTGCGAGCCCGGCTCGGTCATGGTCCGACCACCCAGCACGCCACCGGCGCCGGACGTGATCGATTTGGTAGCGAGCGAAGGGGCGAAATAGTCGGCGATGCCGCGCTTCTGTGCGTCGGTCGTGGCGTTCAGCAGCCACAGCAGCAGGAAGAACGCCATCATCGCGGTCACAAAGTCGGCGTAGGCCACCTTCCAGGCGCCGCCATGATGGCCGCCGGCAACCTTCTTGACCTTCTTGACGATGATCGAGTTCGACTTGGCCATGCGCGCGTCCGGGATCCGATGCCGTTCGGCCCGTCTTCAAGACGGCCGGGAAGGGCGGGCACCACGAAACTTGCCCACCCTTCCCTATGTGTCAGTCCGAGCTTAACAATCCGTTTAGCATAAGGTCCGGATCAGCCGAGAGCGTGCTTCAGGTCGGCCTTGAGGTCGTCCAGGTCCTCGATGCCGACCGACAGGCGGCACAGCGTGTCGGAGATGCCGAGCGCCAAGCGCTGCGGTGCCGGGATCGAGGCGTGGGTCATGATCGCCGGATGTTCGATCAGGCTTTCGACGCCACCCAGGCTCTCGGCCAGCGAGAACAGGTGGGTCCGCTCGAGGAAGCGCCGGGCATCGGCGATGTCGCCCTTCAGCGTCAAGGTGATCATGCCGCCGAAGCCGTTCATCTGGCGCTTGGCCAGGGCATGATGCGGGTGGCTTTCGAGACCGGGATAATAGACCCGGTCGACCTTCGGATGGGCCTCGAGCCACGCGGCGAGTTCGGCGGCCGAGGCGCAATGCTGCCGCATGCGCAGCGGCAGGGTCTTCAGGCCGCGCAGCGCCAGAAAGCTGTCGAACGGCCCGGCGATGGCGCCGACCGCGTTCTGCAGGAAGCCCAGGCGGTCGGCCACGTCCTGGTTGTCGCCGACCACGACCACGCCGCCGACCATGTCGGAATGCCCGTTCAGGTACTTGGTCGCCGAATGCATGACCAGGTCGAAGCCCAGCTCGATCGGCCGCTGCACGATCGGTGAGGCGAAGGTATTGTCGGCGGCCGAGATGATGCCGCGGCGCTTGGCGAGTGCTGCGACCGCTTCGATGTCGATCAGCTTCAGCATCGGGTTCGACGGCGTCTCGATCCAGATCAGCTTCGTCTCGGGCCGGATCGCCGCCTCGATCGCGTCGATGTCGCCCATGTCGACCAGCGTGAACTTCAGCCCGGCCGAACGCTGGCGCACCCGGTGCAGCAGCCGATAGGTGCCGCCATAGAGGTCGTCGGACGCGATGACATGATCGCCGCTGTCGAGCAGGTCGAGCACGGTCGCGATGCCGGCGAGGCCCGAGGCGAACGCATAGCCGCGCTGGCCGCTCTCCAGGTCCGCGATGCAGCGCTCGTAGGCCATGCGCGTCGGGTTCTGCGAACGGGAATATTCATAGCCCTTGTGCTTGCCGGGGCTCTCCTGGACATAGGTCGATGTCTGGTAGATCGGTGGCATGATCGCGCCGGTCGCCGGGTCCGGCTCCTGGCCCGCATGGATCGCACGCGTCGCGATGCCGAGGCGGTTTTTACTGGTCGAATCAGTCATTTGCAGAAGACTCCTCAGGCGACCTTGTGGCGCAGATGATTGAGCAGGTCGATGCGGGTGATGATGCCGAAGAACCGGCCGTCCTCTTCGACGACGGCGACCCGATCCTGGGCGAAGATCGGCAGCAGGGCCGTGATGTCGGCATTGGGTGCGATCGTCTCGACGCGGGCGACCATGGCCGCGCGGACCGGCTGGTCGAACCCTTTGGGATCGCTGGTGACGGCCAACAGCAGGTCCGACTCGTCGATGATGCCGATCAGCTTGCCGTTCTCGATGACCGGCAGCTGCGAGACTTCATACAGTTTCATACGACGATACACGATCAGCAGCCGGTCCTCGGGCGCCGCGGTGACGGCGCCGCCATCCTCGTAGCGTCGGCTGATCAGGTCCTTGAGGTTGCCCTCGCTGGGTCGGCTGAGCAGCCCCTGGTCGATCATCCAATAGTCGTTGTACATCTTCGACAGGTACTTGTTTCCCGTGTCGCAGATGAAGGTCAGGACGCGTTTCGGCTCCGTCTGTTCGCGGCAGTATTTCAGCGCCGCGGCGAACAGGGTTCCGGCCGACGAGCCACCGAGGATGCCTTCGGTGCGCAGCAGGTCGCGGGCGGCGAGGAAGCTCTCCTTGTCCGAGATCGGATAGGCCGCGCTCACCAGCGAGAGATCGCAATTCGTCGGCACGAAATCCTCGCCGATGCCTTCGACCAGCCAGCTGCCCGGCTCGGTCATCCGGCCGGTCTTGACCAGGTCGGTCAGGATCGAGCCGACCGGATCGGCCAGCACCATCTGGATGGCGGGGTTGACCCGCTTGAAGAAGCGGCCGAGGCCGGTAAGCGTGCCGCCGGAGCCGACGCCGACCACGACCGCGTCGAGCTGATGGCCCATCTGGGCCCAGATTTCCGGTGCGGTCCAGGTCTCGTGGGCCAGGGGGTTCGCAGGATTGATGAACTGGTTGACGTAGAACGAGTTCGGAATCTCGCGTGCCAGCCGCTCGGCGATATCCTGATAATAGGCCGGGTCGCCCTTGACCACGTCGGACCGGGTCAGCCGCACCTCGGCGCCCAGCGCCTTCAGGTGGAACACCTTGTCCTGGCTCATCTTGTCCGGCACGACCAGGATCAGCTTGTAGCCCTTCTGGGCGGCGACCAGGGCCAGGGCCAAGCCGGTATTGCCGGCGGTCGCTTCGATCAGCGTCCCGCCGGGCTTGATCTTGCCCTCGCGCTCGGCCGCTTCGATCATGGTGAGGCCGATGCGATCCTTGATCGATCCGCCGGGATTCTGATTCTCCAGCTTGACGAACAGGCGGCACAGGCCGGTCTCGATCTGCTTGATCTCGATGATCGGCGTATCGCCGATCGATTCCAGAATGTTGCCGTTGATGGCCATGGCGGTTCTCCGAAGCACGATTGGACGGGGCCGTCGTTGGTGGGCGGCCCCTTTGCCATGCCTGATAGCAGCTTTCGAGCAGGTTCGCGAACCCCGCCGCGCATGAGCTTAAGCCGGCAAGTGCCGTAGGAATTCCCAAAGTTTTTGGGCATCCCCGCCAGTATCGGGAAATTTTGAGCCGATGGTACCAGAATGGAGGAAATGTTTTGGCCATGCGGCTCGGCGGCAGGCACAGGGTCGGTGTGCGGAAATCTCACTGGACCCGATAGCTACCTCTGCTTATAAGAAGCTAGCATATCATAAGGTAGCTTATTCATGCCGGACGAGGCGTCGACCGATCAGCTGCTGCATACCCTGGGTTTCCTGATGCACGACGTCGCGCGGATGCACCGCAAGCGCTTCGAGCAGCGAGCCCGCGCGGCCCGGTTCGACCTGACGCGGGCGCAATATTCCGTGCTGGCTCACTTGTCGCGCCATGAAGGCTGCAACCAGAGCTTCCTGGCCCAGATCCTCGAGATCGAGCCGATCACGCTGATGAAGCAACTCGATCGCCTGGAGGAACTGGCGCTGATCGAGCGCCGCGCGGCCCCGGCCGACCGGCGGACACGGCATCTGCATCTGACCGCCGCGGCGCGGCCTTTGCTGGATCGAATCCATGAGATCAGCAAGGAAGTGCGCGAGGAGGCGTTGGCCGGGATCGCCGCGGTCGATCGCCAGCGTCTTTGGGAAATCCTTTCCGCGATGAAGCTCAATCTCGCCGGTCG
Source organism: Aliidongia sp. (assembly GCF_035943795.1). Classification (NCBI taxonomy): domain Bacteria; kingdom Pseudomonadati; phylum Pseudomonadota; class Alphaproteobacteria; order Rhodospirillales; family Dongiaceae; genus Aliidongia; species Aliidongia sp. The sequence goes on from NZ_DASZBY010000137.1 coordinate 28,409, forward strand.
GGTCGATATGGACCTGGCCAGCGCCCCGGTCGAAGCACGAGGCACCCATGGTTGACGATGGCGCCGTCGGAACGCGCGCGGGCATCTCGCGGGCTCCGGCCAAATCACCGACGCGGTTCGTGCGTCCCGTCCTCCTGGTCCTGGGCCCGGTCGTGGCGGTCGTAGCGGCTGTGACGCTCTATCTCATGGGCGGACGCTACGTCTCGATCGACAATGCCTATGTCCAGGTCGACAAGGTCGCGGTCGCGACCGATGTTTCCGGCCTTGTCGCCAGCGTCGAGGTCGCCGAGCACGAGACGGTCAAGGCGGGGCAGGTGCTGTTCCGGCTGGACGACCGGCCGTTCCGGATCGCGGTCGAGCGTGCGGCTGCGGGCCTGTTGAGCGCCAGGAACGAGCTGGAAAGCCTGAAGGCCGGCTATCAGCAGAAGCAGGACGAGATCCAGCTGCTGCAGGCCGACCTCACGTTCTTCGATCGCGAATTCAAGCGGCAGGCCGATCTGTCGGCCCATGGCGCCGCCACGGCGCAGCAGTTCGACCTGTCCCAGCATCAGGCCGATACCGCCCGCCGCAAGCTGGCCGCGTCCCAGCATGAATTGGCGGCGCTGGGTGCCGAGCTGAGCGGGCAACCGGACCTGCCGATCGAGCGGCAGCCACGCTATCTCGCCGCCAAGGCGATGCTCGATACCGCCCAGTACGATCTCGACCGCACGGTCGTCAAAGCGCCCGACAATGGGGTCGTCGCCAACGTCTCAACCTTGCGGCCGGGTCAATATCTGGCAGCGGGCACGCCGGGCTTCAGCCTGATCGAGACCGATCGGATCTGGATCACGGCCAATCCCAAGGAGACCGAACTCACCTACGTGCATCGCGACCAGCCGGTCGACATCACGGTCGATACCTATCCGGGCGTGACCTGGCACGGCACGGTCGAGAGCGTCAGCCCGGCCAGCGCCGCCGAATTTTCCATGCTGCCGGCGCAGAACAGCTCCGGAAACTGGGTCAAGGTCGTGCAGCGCATTCCGATGCGGGTCAAGATCGTGCACCAGGACGGCCAGCCGACCTTGCGCGCCGGCATGAGCGTGGTGACCGACATCGATACCGGCCATCGCCGCCATCTGGCCGACCTGTTCTCGGGCCTGTTCTGAACGGCCGGGCGGGGTAGCGCCGATGACGGCCAAAACACCCCATCGCGCGGCGATCACGGTCTGCGTCATGCTGGCGACGATCATGCAGGCGCTCGACACGACGATCGCCAACGTGGCGCTGCCCTACATGCAGGGCAGCCTGTCGGCGTCCCAGGACCAGATCAACTGGGTGCTGACCTCCTACATCGTGGCCGCCGCAATCATGACGCCGCCGACGGGCTGGCTCGCCGGCCGGTTCGGCCGCAAACGGCTGTTCCTGGTCGCGGTCGTGGGTTTCACCGTCGCATCGATCCTATGCGCGATCGCGACGTCGCTGCCGCAGATCGTGCTCTACCGACTGCTGCAAGGCGTGTTCGGCGCCTCGCTCGTGCCCCTGAGCCAGGCCGTTCTGCTCGACATCTACCCGCGCGAGCAGCAGGGTTCCGCCATGGCCATGTGGGGCGTCGGCGTCATGGTCGGACCGATCCTGGGTCCGACGCTCGGCGGCTGGCTGACCGAGCATTACGACTGGCGCTGGGTGTTCTACATCAACCTGCCGATCGGCATCCTGACCTTCATCGGGCTCTCCACCTTCCTCAGCGAGACCGCGCGCAATGCCGCGGCCAAGCTCGACTGGTTCGGCTTCGGCATGCTCAGCCTGGCGATCGGCGCCTTGCAGATGATGCTCGACCGGGGCGAGCAGCTCGACTGGTTCAGTTCGATCGAGATCATCACCGAGGCCACGGTCTCCGCCGTCGCGTTCTACCTGTTCCTGGTGCACAGCTTCACGGCCAAGAACCCTTTCGTGCCGCTGCGCCTGTTCCGCGACCGGAATTTCGCGACCGGCATCGGCTTCATCTTCGTGGTCGGCATCATCCTGCTGGCCACGCTGGCACTGCTCACGCCGTTCCTGCAGACCCTGATGGGCTATCCGGTCGTGACCGCGGGCCTGGTGCTGGCGCCGCGCGGCGTCGGCACCATGCTGGCGATGCTCGTGGTGGGGCGGCTGGTCGGCCGGGTCGATGCGCGCCTGCTGATCCTGAGCGGGCTCAGCCTGACCACGCTGGCCTTGTGGCAGATGACCCATTTCACCCAGGACGTCTCGCAAGGCGCGCTGATCGAGAGCGGGTTCATCCAGGGGGCGGGCCTGGGCCTCATCTTCGTGCCGCTCAGCACCAACACGTTCGGCACCCTGGCGCCGGCCGACCGGGCGCAGGGCACGGGCCTGTTCAGCCTGATGCGCAACCTGGGCAGCAGCATCGGCATCTCGGTCGTCTTCAGCCTGCTGACCAGCGAAACCCAGGTCAACCACGCCGATCTGGCGACGCGGATCACTCCGTTCAACCGGCTGCTCCAGGCCCCGCCGTTCGACCATTTCTGGAACCCGGCGACGCTCGCCGGTCGCGCGGCGCTCGACGCCGAGCTGACCCGCCAGGCGACGCTGATCGGCTATCTGGACGCGTTCAAACTGATGCTGATCGTCAGCGTTCTGGCCATGCCGCTGGTGCTGCTGTTGCGCAAGCCGCGGAGCGCCGCGCCCGATCCCCACGCGGCCGCGGCAGCGATGGATTGATGAGGACCATTTCATGCTGAAAGCCTGGGCTTTGCCCTTCGTCGCCCTGTCGTTGCTGGCGCAGCGGGGCCATGCCGAAAGCCTGAGCGACACGCTGGCCGACACCTATGCCGGCAATGCCACCATCCAGGCGCAGCGCCTGGCACTTCGCGGCACCGACGAGCGCCTGTCGCAGGCGATGTCCGGTTGGCGGCCCCAGGTCAGTCTGACCACGTCGATCACGCGCGGTCCCCAGGAATTCGTGTTCGTGCCGAACCACGATCAATGGCTGACCGCCCGGAACGTGGCGCTGCAGATCCTGCAGCCGCTCTATCGCGGCGGCAGCACGGTCGCCGGCGTGGCGCAAGCGAAGGCCGAGATCGGTGCCGGCCAGGCCGAACTGAGCGACGTCGAGCAGCAGCAGCTCTTTGGCGCTGCGGCGGCGTACCTCGACGTCTATCGCGATCAAAGGCTGGTCGAGTTGAGCCGGAACCTGGTCGACGTGCTGTCGGTCAACGAGCGCAATGTCCGCTCGACCTTCCAGGCCGGCGCCGCGACCGAGACCGATACGTCCCAGGCAGCGGCGCGCCTCGAAGGTGCGGTCGCGAGCCGGCTGGCGGCCGAAGGCGGGTTCGCCACCTCGCGGGCGAGCTTCAAGTCGATCGTCGGGCGCGATCCGGGCGCCCTGGAACCGCCGACCCTGCTCGGCGCATTGCCGGCGAACGAGGCCGACGCCCAGACGGTCGCCGCGACGCAGCATCCGGCCCTGCTCGCCGCCCGTCAGCGCATCGAGGCGGCGGGGCAGAAGGTCGATGTCCTCCGCGGCCAATTGCTGCCGAGGGTCGACGCGGTCGGCGCCCTGCAGCATGAGGACGACGTGTTCACCCGCGGCAACCGGCTGAATTCCGCGACGGTCGGGGTGCAGGCGTCCGTGCCGCTTTACGAGGCCGGCCATACCTATTCCGAAATCCGTGCCGCTCGCGAAGCGGTCGCCCAGGAACAGAAGATCGAATTGCAGACCGAGCGAGATGTCGCCCGGCAGGTGACGGCGGCCTGGAACCGCCTCGTCGCCGCTCGCGCCCAACAGGATCAGTTCAAGGCCCAGATCGAGGCCAACCAGGTGGCGCAGCGCACGACCCGCGATCAGGTCACGGCCGGCACTCGCACGCGCCTCGACCTGTTGAATGCGGAGCAGGAGCTGTTTTCGAGCCGAGTCAACCTGGTCGCGGCCCAGCATGACACTTACGAGGCGAGCTTTCGACTGGAGCTGGCGGCCGGAACCTTCACGCCGAAGGCGCTGGGTCTGGCGGTCGACAGCTACGATCCGACGCGGCACCTGGACCAGGTGAAGGACAAGTGGATCGGGACGATGCCACCGGCAGCGGAATGACCGTGCGGCCCTTCGGAAAGGCTATGGCCCCGGCGAGCGCATCGCCGGGGCCATAGGTCGACAGCAGGCCTCAGCTCTTGGTCGGTTCGAGATGGACGTAGGCCGGCAGCTTGATCTCCGCGCCCGCGCCGGCCTTCGGCCACAGCGTGACCTGCTTGCCGTCCTGCCATTGCAGGGTGACGCCGGTGACGTTGTCCGGGCCGTAGATCATCGCATGGGTGAACTCGCTGTCCTTGCCATAGAACTGCACCCGGCCGATCGTGCCCACATAGTCGGTTTTCTCGATCGCATCGACCAGCTTTTCAGGATCGCTCGAACCGGCGCGCTTCACCGCCTCGGCCACCACGTTCACCGCGTCGTGGGTCGAGAAGCCGGTATACGGCGGCGGCTCGCCGAACCGCTTGGAATAGGCTTCCATGAAGGGCTGCGTCTTGGGCGTGAGGGTCGCGCCCGGCGCTGCAGCCGACTGGGTGATCACGCCGGCGGCGGCGCCGTTCGTATCCTTCCAGAACGTGCCAGAAGTCGCCTGCGACGATTGGCCGAGCATCGGGATGGGCACCTGCTGCTGGGCCGCCTGCACGGTGGGCTGGACGCCGACATGGCTGATGCCGGTCACGATGACGTCAGGCTTTTCGCCTTCGATCTTGTTGAAGATCGGCGTGAAGTCGGTCGTATCCGGCGAGAAGCGGATGTGATCGAGCACCTTGACCCCAACCTTGGGCAGGCATTTCAGGTACTCGGCGTCGAGGGGCGTGGTCCAGGCGGCATCTTCGCTGAAGATCACCGCCGTCTTGACGTTGTATTTCGACAGCACCAGCGCCTTCGTGGAGTCACAGACCGAATCTGCGATGAAGGCCGAGGTCATCCATTCGTGGAACGTGTACCGGTTGTGGGCATAGTCGTCATGGACGTGCTTGCTGATGTCGTTGCTGGCGGCGCCCGTGGTGATGAAGGGAACGTGCAGGCGGGCCGACCAGGGTTGCAGCGCCAGAGCCACTTCGCTGATGTAGGTGCCGATGACGGCGCTGACCTTGTCTTCGCTGACCGCGCGCTGGAACGCGCGTACCGCGTCGGTGGACGAGGAATGGTCGTCATAGATCGTCAGCACGATCTTGCGCCCGTCGACGCCGCCGGCCGCGTTGATCTCGTCGGCCGCCATCTGGGCGCCCTTGCTGATACCGGCACCAGCGATCGCCGATTCCTCGGAAATGATGCCGATCTTGATCGGTTCCTTGGTCTGTGCCCAAGCCGGCATGGCCAAGCTGCCGGCGATGGCGGTCGTGGCCAGCAGCCCGACCCGTAGACCGAACGTCCGTTTCGCTATGGTGTGCATGTCCCCTCCCAAAATCGCTCCACCCTGAGTCATTCGCGGGCGGTTCTCCTGCTCCCGTCTTGACCGTGGTTTCTTATGGCTTGATTGGCGCGCAGCACGGTCGGCCAGCAGGATGGGCGCAATCATCACACAAAACGACGCATCAGTGGTATGGCGCAGCGACGCATCCTTTTCGGATCGCATGGCGGGGGGAGACATCGAATTGCAGAGCAAGTTCCGGGGGGCGACGTGCGGGCAGTTCAGGCGAATTGAACCATCCTTTCAACCTCACCGGTGCAACCTGCCATGATCACCTTCTACGACTACCTGCCGTCTCAGAATGGCTGGAAAGTGCGCCAGCTTCTGCGTCACCTTCAGATGCCGTATCGCACGGAAATCGTCAGCATTTTCGAAGGCCGCGGGCAGACCCCGGATTATCTGGCGATCAACCCGACCGGCGCGGTGCCGGCGATCCGCCTCGAGGACGGTCGGGTGCTGGCCGAGTCGAACGCCATCCTCTGCTACCTGGCGCACGGCACGGCCTATCGCCCGACGGACCCGTTCGCCGATGCCAAGGTCCTGCAATGGCTCTCGTTCGAGGCCGACTACGTGCAGAGCACCATCGGCAGCCTGCGCTATTGGACCCTGACCGGAAAGCGTCCGGCCCGGCCGGCCATGCTGGTCAATTCGAAGGAAGCGGCAGGGCAAAAGGCGCTGGCGATTTTGGATAGAGAACTCGGCACCCGCCCGTTCGTGGCCGGCGACAGCTACTCGATCGCCGACATCTCGGTCTTCGCCTACGCGCATCTGGCAGCGGATGCCGGGATTTCGACGGCACCCTATCCGCATTTCGAAGCCTGGATCGATCGCGTCAGGGTGCAGCCGGGGTTCCTCGATGAGGAATATGCCTATGCCATCGACCCGCACGCGAGCGTGGAATTACCCTGATCAGTCGAAGGTCACGCCCAGCGAGGCGAGGGCTTGCCAGTAGCCGGGGTAGGTCTTCGCCACGCAGCCGGGATCGAGGATGCTGATTCCGCGCAGCTTGAGGCCGGCCAGCGCGAAGCTCATGGCGATGCGGTGGTCGGCATAGGTCTCGATCCGGGTCGGCAGGCGCTGTCCGGCGAGCGAGGGATCGGCGGCGACGATCAGGTCGTCGCCGTCCTCGCGGCCAAGGCCCGGCCGGATCCGCGACAGTTCGGTAGCCAGTGCGGCGACCCGGTCGCACTCCTTGACGCGCAGGTTGGCGATGCCGGTAAAGCGGACCGGCGTCGCGTTGAACATGGCCAGCACGGCCAGGGTCGGCACCGCGTCCTGCATCTGCGCGCCATCGATGACGGCCGGCAGGTGAGGGAAGGCGGCAATGAGTTCGTAGGCGCGCGCGTCGGGCTGGGTGAAGGCGTCGGCCGGCGTGCCGAGATCGATCGACCCGCCGGTCAATGCCTCTGCCGCCCAGAGATAGGTCGCGGCCGAGGCGTCCGGCTCGACGACGAAGTCGGTTGCCCGATAGCCGGTCGGGGCAACCCGCCAGGCCGCCGGACTCGTCCGCTCGACCCGGGCGCCGAAGCTCGCCATGGCCGCGAGCGTCAGGTCGACATAGCCGCGGGCGCCGATCTCGGTTCCGGTCAGCGCGACGTCGATCGGGCCACGGCCGCAGGCTGCGGCCATCAGCAGGGCCGAGACATACTGGCTCGACAGGCCGGCGTCGATTTCGACCCGGCCGGCATCGAGGCCCCCACGGCCCTTGATCGTCACCGGCGGGCAGCCGTTTGCCGTCGAAGCCTCGACGCCGAGCGCCCGGAGCGCCGTCACCAGCGGGCCGATCGGCCGCTTGCGCATATGTGGGTCGCCGTCGACCACGACGGTCCCGTCGACGATCGCGGCGGCTGCGGTCAGGAACCGGGTCGCCGTGCCGGCATTACCCAGGAACAGCGGGCGCGCCGGCGCCCGCAGCCGGCCGTCGCCGGTCACCGTGAAGCTGGTCGCATCCGGCTCGGCGATTTCGACACCCATCTCGCGCAACGCCTCGACCATCCGCGCGGTGTCGTCGCTCTTGAGCGCGCCGGTCAGCCGGCTGGTGCCGTTCGCCAGCGCCGCCAGCAACAGCACCCTGTTGGTGATCGATTTCGAACCTGGCGGCGCCACGCGCCCCCGCAACGCGCCGATCGGCGGGTTGATCGTCAATTGGGTGCGGTCGAGGAAAGGGTGGGGCATCGGCATTCCGACTTTCAATGCCGTCGAGCGGTGTTAGTGCGACTTGTCTTCCGAGAACGCCTTGTAGGCGATGACCGTGAAGGTGTCCTTGACGCCCGGCAGGGTCTGCAGCTTCTCGGTCACGAAGCGCCCGATGTCAGTGTCCTCGTCGAGGTAGCACTTCATCATCAGGTCCCACTGGCCCGAGGTCGAATAGACCTCGGAAACCTGCTCGATCTCCTGCACGGACTCGTCGGCAACGATATAGGCCTTGCCGAGTTCGCACTTCACATTGACGAAGATGGTCTTCATGGGCTGCAGGCCTCGGACGATCTTGGAAGGCCGGAAATCAGGCGCCGCGGGCGCTGATCTTCACCGGACGGGCGAGGAAGGCGGGCAGATGATCGCCGAATCCCACCACGCGTTCGTCGTCGTCCTCGTCGCGGCGGCGATGACCGCGGGCGTTCGAGATCGGTGTTACGGTCGCGCCGGCGCTGGTGCCGGTCGGGCCGCCCATCTGGATCGGGGCGGGGCCGCTCGACCGTGTCTCGGTGCGCGGCTCGTGCTTCACCGGCTTGCGATCGCGGTCCCGGCTGCGCTCGCGCTTGGCCGGACGCTCGGCGGCGACTTCCTGCTCGATCGCTTCGACCGGTGCCGCAACCGCTTCGACGGGGGCATCTGCGGCCGGGGTCTCGCGCCTGGAACCACGGCGGGGGCGTTCGCCCCGTCCTGCCGCGGGCTCGCTCCGACCGCCGCGGCTCCGACGACGCGGCGCGTCCTCGGCGTCGAATTCCGGATGCTCGAAGCCTTCGACCGTCAACACGGGGATTTCCTTCGCGGTCAGCCGCTCGATCGCCTTCAGCGCCTTGCCTTCTTCGGGCGTGGCGATGGTGAAGGCGCGGCCCTGGTTGCCGGCGCGGCCGGTGCGGCCGATGCGATGGACGTAATCCTCGGGATGGATCGGCACATCGAAATTGAACACATGGCTCAAGCCCTGCACGTCGAGGCCACGGGCGGCGACATCGCTCGCGACCAGGATGCGGACTTCGCCGGCGCGGAACTTGTCGAGCGTGGCCGTGCGCAGCGACTGCGCCAGATCGCCGTGGATCGGCAGGGCGTCGAAGCCGTGGCGGGCCAGGGATTTGTGCAGGACGTCCACATCGCGCTTGCGGTTGCAGAAGACAATCGCGTTCTTGACGTCTTCGGTCTCGATGAACTTGCGCAGCAGGCGGCGCTTTTCCTCGGCCCAGACGACGGTTACCGACTGGGTCACCGTGATCGCGGTCGTCGCCGGGCGGGCGACGGTGATTTCCTTGGGGTTCGTCAGGAACGCATCGGCGAGGCGCCGGATCTCCGGCGGCATGGTCGCGGAGAAGAACAGGGTCTGGCGGATCTTCGGCAGCAGCGAGACGATGCGCTCGATATCCGGAATGAAGCCCATGTCGAGCATGCGGTCGGCTTCGTCGATCACCAGGATGCGCACGTCCGACAGCAGGATCTTGCCGCGGTCGAACAGGTCCATCAGGCGGCCCGGCGTCGCGATCAGCACGTCCACGCCGCGATCCAGCTTGCGCTCCTGGTCGGAAAAGCTCTCGCCGCCGATCAGCAGGGCCATGGTCAGCTTGTGCTGCGCGCCGTAGGTCTCGAACGCGTTCGAGACCTGGGCGGCCAATTCGCGCGTGGGTTCCAGGATCAGCGTGCGCGGCATCCGTGCCCGGGCCCGGCCCGAAGCCAGGATGTCGATCATCGGCAGCGTGAAGCCCGCCGTCTTGCCCGTGCCCGTCTGGGCGCAGCCCAGCACGTCCCGCCCCTGGAGAACATAGGGGATGGCCTGCTCCTGGATCGGCGTCGGCGTGGTGTAGCCGGCGTCGGTGATAGCCTTCAGCAGGTCCGGCGAGAGACCAAGGTCAGCAAAATCGGTCAAGGGCGTTTCGATCCCCGGTTCAAACAAGTGTGCGAGCATGAATAGCGCTGTAATTGGTCCGGTTTGCGCCAAAAGTCAAAGCAGTTGATGGCTCTTCCCAGGAAGCCCAGCCATGCGGACATCGATTCCTCGTTGAACTCGCGGTCGCCGCCCCGTCTCATGGCGCCTCGGTCCCGGCTCCAGTCCTGGAGTGGCGGGGGCAGCGGGAGGCTTCCATGGCAGAAAAGCAACGGCTCCTACTTTTACCTGGGCTGTTGTGCGATGACGCCCTCTGGCAATTCCAGCGCGAGGCGCTGGCCGATATCGCGGATGTCACGATCGCCGACCTGACCCGCTCGGACTCGATCGTTGCCATGGCCCGCGATGCGCTGGCGGCCGCGCCCGACCGCTTCGCTCTGGCCGGACTGTCGATGGGCGGCTATGTAGCGCTCGAGATCATGCGCCAGGCGCCGGAGCGGGTCACTCATCTGGCGCTGTTCGACACTTCGGCCCGGCCCGACACCCCCGAACTCACCGAGCGGCGCAAGGCGCTGATCGACCTCGCGAACCGTGGCAAGTTCAAGGGTGTGACGCCGCGCCTGCTGCCGTTGTTGCTGCACAAGGACCATCAATTTCCGCCGCTCAGCACGATCGTGGTCGACATGGCAACCCGGGTCGGTCAGCCGGCGTTCATTCGCCAGGAGATCGCGATCATGAACCGATTGGACAGCCGGCCGTTTCTCAAGCACATCAAGGTACCGACCCTGGTGCTGGTCGGCGAGGACGATCAGCTGACGCCGGTGGTGCTGCACGAAGAGCTGGCGGACGGCATCGCGGGATCGGAATTCCAGATCATCGCCCGGTCCGGGCACCTGACGACGCTCGAGAAGCCCGACATGGTGAACCGCGCGATGTTCGACTGGCTGACGACCTGATGGCCATCGCCTCGACGACCGTCGTCGCCGGCCCGCATCCGGGCATGGGGTTCCGGCAGTTCGTGGCGCTGATCGCCGCGATCATGGCGGTCAACGCGCTCGCGGTCGACACCATGCTGCCGGCCCTGCCGCAGATCGGCGATTCCCTCGGCATCCCGACCGAGAATGCCCGGCAATGGATCATCACCGCCTACCTGCTGGGCTTCGGCGTGGCGCAGATCCTCTACGGTCCGCTCGCCGACCATTTCGGCCGTAAGCCGATCCTGCTGGGCGGGCTGGTCTTCTATGCCATCTTCAGCCTGGCGGCGGCGCTGTCGACCTCGTTCGAGATGATGCTGATCGCCCGCGTCCTGCAGGGCATCTCCGCCGCCTCGTCGCGCGTGCTCGTGGTGTCGATCGTGCGCGACTGCTACTCGGGCCGAAAGATGGCGCGCGTGATGTCGCTCGCCTTCATCGTGTTCCTGGCGGTGCCGATCCTGGCGCCCTCGATCGGCCAGGCGATCATGCTGGTGGCGCCATGGCGCGGCATCTTCGTCGGCCTGACCCTGTTCGGAACGGCCGTACTGGTCTGGGCGACCCTGTGCCTGCCCGAGACGTTGCACGAGGAGGATCGGACGCCGACTTCGGTCGCGAGCGTGCTGGCCGCGTTCCGCCTGACCCTGACCAGCCGGGTCGCGGTCGGCTACATGTGCGGCATGACCCTGATGTATGGCGGCCTGGTCGGGTTCATCAATTCCGCCCAGCAGGTGTTCGTCGACGTCTTCCAGGCGCCGCGGATGTTCACGACGATCTTCGCGATGATCGCCGTGTTCATGGCGTTCTCTTCGCTGCTGAATTCGCGCATCGTCGGCCGATTCGGAACGCGCGTCATCTCGCACTCCGCCTTGATCGGCTACATCGTCGTGGCGACGGTGCATGCGGTGATCGCGCTCAGCGGCTACGAGACGATCTGGAGCTTCGCCTTGCTGCAATCCTGCATGATGTTCTGCTTCGGCCTGGTGGGTCCGAATTTCGGATCGATGGCGATGGAGCCCCTCGGCCATGTCGCCGGGACCGCCTCATCGATCCAGGGCTTCGTCAGCACCGTCGGCGGCGCGCTGGTGGGATTCTACGTCGGCCAGCATTTCGACGGCACGGTGGTGCCGCTGACGCTCGGCTTTGCGCTGTGCAGCACCCTGGCTCTGGTCGCGGTGCTGGTGGCCGAGCGGGGACGGCTGTTCCAGCCGACCGCGGGCGGCATCGCCAGCGTCGCCGACATGGTGCACTGAGCCGTCAGCCTTCGGTGCGGACCCGGCTGCGCAGCAGCTCGCCCTGTTCCTTCAGCACGGGATAGGCCGCGGCTGCAACCAGATGGGCGTTGACCCGCTTCAGGTCGCGGATCAGGTCCAAATGCAGCGAGCTCGTCTCCGCCGTGGCGCCGCCGCCGTTGCGCAGGCGCATGAAATGCGCCTGGGTCGCCGCCGCCTCGATGTCGCGGAACGCTTCCTTCTCGTCGGCCAGCAGGCGGGCTGTCCGTGCGTCCTCGGTCATGAACACGGCGGCTGAGGATCGCAGGTTGCGGCACAGCCGGTCGATCATGCCCAGGATCTCGGCCTGCCCATCCTTGGACAGCTTCAACCCGCGCTTCAGCTGGCGGCCGACGATGCCCATGATGTCCCGGTCCAGCACGTCGCCGGCATGTTCGATGTTGGTCGCGAAGGTCAGGATCTCGAGCAGGCGGCGATTGTCGGCGTTCGCCATCGAATCCGGGTCGAACGCGGTCAGATACTCCTTGATCGCCGTATTGAGCCCGTCGAGCGTGTCGTCGATCCGTTTGGTCTCCGCGATCTTGGTCCGATCGCCCTTTTCCAGCGCATCCGCGGCGCTGCGCAGCATTGCCTCCAAGACGTCGGCCATGCGCAGCGCTTCGCGCGAAGCGCCGGCGAGGGCGACCGACGGCAGCTCGCGCGCGGCGGGGTCCAGATAGAGTGGCAGTGACGGATCGGCAGCCTCGAGCCGGTTCGGAATCCACCGGCGCAGGAGGCGGGAGAACGGTTCCAGTACCGGGAAGAACAGCACGGCCAGCGCGAGATTGAAGGCGGTGTGGAAATCGGCCACGGCACGCGAGGCGTCGGGTTCGATGGAAACCAGCGCCGGTCCGATCCAGTCGAGGCAGGCGAGGGCGACGGCGCAGCCGATCACGCGATTGAGCAGGTTGCCGAGCGGCAGGCGCTTGGCCGCCGGATCGTTGCCGCTGGCGCCTTCGAGCACCGGATTGATCGCCGTGCCCAGATTGGCGCCCAGCACGAGGGCGAAGGCGGCGTGCGGCGGGATCACGCCTTTGGCCGCGAACGACATGATCAGCAGGATGACCGCGACGCTCGAATGGGCGAGCCAGGTCAGCGCCGCCGATAGCAGCACGGCCACGATCGGCACGGTCGCGATCATGCCCAGCAGGATCCGCAGGCTCGGTACGTCCTCGAACGGGGTCAGGACGTGCAGCAACTGGCTGAGCGCGATCAGCATCAGGCCCAGCCCGATGCCGACGCGACCGAGGTCGCGGGTCCGGGTCATCGTGCCGCGCCGGAACATCATGACGCCGATCAGCACGAACAGCGGAGCGACGCGCGAGACGTCGAACGACAGCAGTTGGACGATCAGGGTCGTGCCGACGTTGGCGCCCAGCATGACGGTCAGGCCCGAGACCAGATCGATGAAGCCGCCGGCGGCGAACGACGAAACCATGAGGCCGGTCGCCGTACTGCTCTGCAGGATGGCCGTGACGCCCAGCCCCGCCAGAAACGCCTTGAACCGATTGCCGAGCGCCGCACCCAGGATACGCCGCAGATCCGGGCCGAAGGTCCGCTGAATGCCGGTCTGCACCATGTGAACGCCCCAGAGGAGCAGGGCGATCGACCCGGCGAGGTCGATGAAGGTCAAGGTCGTGTCCAAGAGAATTGGGGCTCCGATCGTCCGAGGGCGGAATCCCTAGTGTAAGACCGGCGTCGCGAAATGGAACCCGTTTTCGACCAGAAGCGGGGCGTTGGACTCACGGAAGTCACGGATCCTTCAAGCCGGTTCGGGCGATCTTCGGGAGGTTCAAACTTGAAAGGAGCATTCATCCATGCTGCAGCAATCCACGAAGTTCTTGCCGGTCCTGGTGGCCGGATTGGCGCTTGCGGCGCCGTTCACCGCCCGGGCCCAGACGGCAGTCGCGACCGCGCATCCGCAATATACCAAGGCCCTTACCGATCTGCGCCTGGCCCGGGCGCTGCTGATGGTGCCGGACGACACCCCGGCCAAGAAGTTCTCGGTCACGGCCGCCGGCGACATCGATCAGGCGATGGCCGAGATCAAGCGCGCCTCGATCGACGACGGAAAATCGCTCGACGACCACCCGCCGATCGATGCCAACGTCTCCCATCGCGATCGCCTGCATGAAGCCCAGGCGCTGATCGAAAGCGCAACGCGCGATCTGAATGCCGAGGAAGACGACAAGGCGGCGCTCGGTTGGCGCGCCAAAGCGACCAAGGACGTCGCCGATGCCCACGCCTTCGTGCTGGCCGCCGTCAACAACGAAAAGGACAAGCCGAAGAAGTCGTGATCGTGCTCGGGAGGCATCGCGCTCAAAGGTCGAGCGTGATGCCTCGGTCGGCGAGGGCGGCACGGAACGGCGCGGCAGCCGTGAAGGTGATGGCGTCCATGCCCAGGGCTTGGGCGGCCGCGACATTGTCGGCGCGGTCGTCGACGAACACCACCTCGTCCGGCCGGCAATCCTCGAGTTCCAGCACGCGGCGAAACGACGCCGGATCGGGCTTGATCAGGCCCAGCTCGTAGGACAGGTAGGCATGATGGCTGTGGGCCAGGGTCGGATAATAGGCCGTCACATGCGCCCAATGGGCTGCATTGGTGTTGGAGAACAGGACGACCCGATGGCGCCGGGCGAGCGCACGGACCACCGGCTCCATATCAGGTTCTTCGCTGAAATGGCTGCTCCAGATCCCGAGGAAAGCCTCGTAGGTGGCTGAGAAATCGTAATCGAACACCAGCCGGGCATGTAACTCGAACACGCTCAGATGCCCGGTGCCGATGATTTCGTCATGGACTGCGTCGACCAGCTTCTGCCGGGCGGCGAATGGATCGGCGCAGCGCGCGGCCAGGCGGTCGTACAGCAGCCCATTGTCGTGGCGGACGAGCACGCCGCCGACGTCCAGGATGAAGACGGGCTTGGCAAGCGGCTCGACCGGCCCCGCAGAAACTGTCATGGCGTCACCTCTGGTCCCGCCGGGTGGATCGCCAGCGTGAGATAGCGGACGGTCTTGCTGCCGCCATGAATCTCGGCCCGACCGACCGCGACGAAACCCAGGGCGGCGTGGAACGCGTCCGATGCTGGATTGGGCGGCTGCGCATTCACTTCGCATACCACCTGGTCGTGCCCGGCGGCTTCGGCCCTCGCGATCAGATCGGCATAGAGCTGCCGGGCATAGCCTCGTCCCCGGGCCTCGGCAGCGACCGCGATGCGGTCGATATAGACGAAGCGGGCAAGACGCTCGCGGAACCACAGATAGTTCGGGCTGTCGTAATCGGCATCCTGGTCGAACGCCAGCAGGAAGGCCTCCGCCGCGCCGATCCGGCGCGCATAGAACGCCCCGTCCACCAGGGTGCTCAACCGTGCCGGCTGGAGCAGCGACAATTCGATGGCATGGGCATTGTTGAGCGCGAGGATCTGCGCTTCGACATCCGGCGAAATCGCCTGGGCGATGGAAGCAGGTGCCTCAGCACAGAGGGGTCGGCCAGAGGTCATCGAGGCTCAGATATCCAGATCCCGCGCGAATTGGGCGTTTTCCTGAATGAAGTTATAGCGCAACTCCGGCTTGCGGCCCATTAGGCTTTCGACCAGATCGGGGGTGCGCACATCCTGCTGGCCGACGCGCAGCAGGGTGCGGCTGGCGGCGTCCATGGTCGTGACCTTGAGATCGGACGGCGGCATTTCGCCCAGGCCCTTGAAGCGGCTGATCTCGACCTTCTTGTTCTTGAAGGTCGTTGCCAGCAGCTCGTCCTTGTGCGCGTCGTCGCGGGCGTAGATCCGGGTCTCGCCGGCGGTGATGCGATAGAGCGGCGGCTGGGCCAGGTGCAGGTGGCCGTTCTCGATCAGGCTCGGCATCTCGCGATAGAAAAAGGTCATCAGCAGCGAGGCGATGTGGGCGCCGTCGACGTCGGCATCGGTCATGATGATGACCCGCTCGTAGCGCAGCTTGTCTTCCTGGTAGTGCTTGCCGGTGCCGCAGCCGAGCGCCAGCACCAGGTCCGACAGTTCCTGGTTGGCCTTCAGCTTGTCTGCGGTGGCGCTTGCCACGTTCAGGATCTTGCCGCGCAACGGCAGGATGGCCTGGGTATCGCGCTGGCGCGCCTGCTTGGCCGAGCCGCCGGCGCTGTCACCCTCGACCAGGAAGATCTCGGTGCCGATGGCGCTGTCGCGCGTGCAGTCGGCCAGCTTCCCCGGCAGGCGCAGCTTGCGGGTGGCGCTCTTGCGCTGCAGTTCCTTCTGCTGCTTGCGACGCTGGCGCTCCTCGGCCTTTTCGACCAGGCTTTCGAGCAGCAGCTTCGCCGAGGCGGAATCGTCCGACAGCCAGTGGTCGAACCGGTCCTTGACGGCCTGCTCGACGAGCTTCTGCGCCTCCTGGCTGACGAGCCGATCCTTGGTCTGGCCCTGGAACTGCGGGTCGCGCATGAACAGCGACAGCATGATCGCGGCCCCGCCGACCACGTCTTCGGCCGCGACGATGCTGGCGCGGCGATTGCCGACCAACTCGCCATAGGCGCGGAGCGAGCGGGTGAGGGCGGCGCGCAAGCCCAGTTCGTGCGTGCCGCCGTCCGGCGTCGGGATCGTGTTGCAATAGTAGGACGCGAACCCGTCGGTATCCTCGGGCCAGGTGATCGCCCATTCGACCCGGGCATGGTCGGCGAGTTCGACCTCGCCGACGAAGGGATTGGCGGTTACGGTCGATCGCTCCGCGATGACCGAGCCCAGGTAGTCGGCGAGGCCGCCCGGAAAATGCAGCACTTCCCTGTCGGGTACGCCATCGGGCAGCGGAATGCCCTCGGCGCAGCTCCAGCGCAGTTCGACGCCCTTGAACAGATAGGCCTTGGACCGGCACATCCGGTAGAGCGTGCCGGGATTGAGCTGGCTGCCGCCGCCGAAGATGTCGGCGTCGGGATGGAAGGTGACGCTGGTGCCGCGCCGGTTGGCGACCGCCCCCATATTGACGACCGGTCCCAGCGGCGCGCCGCGCGAATATTCCTGGCGGTAGAGTTGCTTGTCGCGCGCCACCTCGACCACCAGCCGGTCGGAGAGCGCATTCACCACCGAGATGCCGACGCCGTGCAGGCCGCCCGAGGTCTTGTAGGCGTCGCCGCCGAACTTGCCGCCGGAATGCAGCATGGTCAGGATGACCTCGAGCGCTGACTTGTCCGGGAAGCGCGGATGCGAATCGACGGGCATGCCACGACCATTGTCGCGGATCGTCAGCGACAGGTCGGCCGCCAGTTCGACCTCGATCCGGCTGGCATGGCCAGCGACGGCCTCGTCCATGGCATTGTCGAGCACCTCGGCGGCCAAGTGATGCAGCGCGCGCGCATCGGTGCCGCCGATATACATGCCCGGCCGCCGGCGTACCGGTTCCAGACCTTCCAGAACCTCGATATCCTTGGCAGAGTAGCTGTCGGTCTTGCGTGCGGTCGAATCGAATAGGTCCACCATGGACCGCACTATAGGGGCGTTGAAGCCCATGGCAAGCCGCCCCAGAACCCGCCGAAAGAAACCGGAGCATCCCTATGAATCACAAGGATTCCGCCGACGAGACGCCGCCCATGGGCGAAGCGGCGTTGAGCACGATCGCGATGCCGGGCGATGCGAATCCGACCGGCGACATCTTCGGCGGCTGGCTGTTGTCGCAGATGGATCTGGCCGGCAGCATTCCCGCGACCGAGCGCGCGAAGGGCCGGGTCGCCACCATCGCCATCGAGGCGATGAAATTCCATCGGGCCGTCCTGGTCGGCGATCGGGTGCGCTGCTATGCCGAGGTCCAGCGCGTCGGGCGAACCTCGATGAACGTCAGGATCGAAACCTGGGTGTCGCGGCTCGGCGTTGCGGGCATGCTGAAGGTGACCGAGGGCGTGTTCACCTATGTCGCGATCGACGGCAATCGGCATCCGCGGCCGGTCGATCTGTAACGATTTCGCCTATAATTCGGACGCCACAGGGGATCGATAGAGCGATGCAAGCGGGTTTCAGCAAAGTGCCGGAAGTCACGCTGGTCTTCTGGATCATCAAGATCGCCGCGACGACCCTGGGAGAGACCGGCGGCGATACGGTGACCATGACGCTCGATTGGGGCTATCTCGCCGGCACGGCCCTATTCCTGATGCTGCTGATCGCGCTCGTCACGGCACAAATCGCTGCAAAGCGATTCCATGCCTTTCTCTATTGGACCACCATCGTCGCCTCCACGACCTTCGGCACGACGATGGCCGACTTCGCCGATCGCTCGCTCGGTATCGGCTATACCGGCGGTTCGGCGTCGCTATTGGCGTGCCTGATGATCGTGCTCGGCGTCTGGTATCGTTCGGCGGGCACCATCTCGGTCGACACCGTGACGACGCCACGGATCGAAGCGTTCTATTGGGCGGCGATCACCTTTTCGCAGACCCTCGGCACGGCGCTGGGCGATTGGGCGGCGGATACCGACCAACTGGGCTATGGCGGCGGCGCGCTGGCCTTCGGCGGCGGCTTGGCCATCGTCGTGGCGCTGTATTACTGGACCGGCATCTCGCGCGTTCTGCTGTTCTGGGCCGCGTTCATCCTGACCCGCCCGCTCGGTGCCACCGTCGGCGACCTGCTCGACAAGCCGGTGAGCGACGGGGGCATGGCGCTTAGCCGCCCGCTGGCCTCGGGCGTCATCGCCGTCTTCATCATCCTGTGCATCGTCGCCCTGCCGCAGCGGGCCGGACGCCATCCCGGCGCGGCGTGATCTGGTCGCGCTCTAGTCGTTTGCGGGCGGACCCGAGGCAGGCGTCGCGGCATCCGCTTCCTGGACCGGGCTGGTCTCCGGCCGGATTTCGACCCGGGCTACGCCGTGTGCGCGCATCGCCAGTTCGTCGGCGGCACGGGGCGTCAGGTCGATGACGCGGCCGCGCACATAGGGCCCTCGGTCGTTGATGGTCACATGAACGATCCGGCCGTTTTCCAGGTTGGTCACTTGGACCTTCGTGCCGAGCGGCAGCGTCTTGGAGGCGGCCGTCAAGCGATCGGGGTTCATCCGCTCGCCGCTGGCAGTCTTCTTGCCCACGAAATGATGGGCATAATACGACGCTTTTCCGATCACCGGTCGAGACGTCGGGCTCTTTGCCGAAGTCTCTGCAGCGAAGGCCGTCGCCATTGTCGAGCATCCTGCGACCATGGCTATAAGAAGGGTCGTAATACGCTTCGAGTTCACCCTTGATTCCTTTTATTTCCACGTGTCGGCACGGGGATTTTCTGAAGGTTGCAGGGAGATCAACGAACATGATTGTGGCAATGTTCCGGCACTCGAGGAAAATGCCTCATCAATGTCACGCTCGTGGCGTTTTTGGGGCGAATTACTCCGCTGTGAGAATGATCACAGAACAGGACTTCATTTTTGCCCTACTGTTTCCTGGAGATGATTGAAACCGGCGGCACGTAGAATGATACGTGATGCCTTCAAAACGCCTCATATCCGCCAAGTACTCGCCGCGGAGCGCGGGCACTCTACGTTCATTGAGAGTTCGCTGGATGCTCGTCGCGGGGACGGCATCGGAGGGCTCGGATCAGGGGAGTGTGCATCATGCGATGCCAGTGTGACGAGCCCAACCTCAACGACCTGATCGCCGACCCGATGGTGCGCGCCCTGATGGCACGCGACGCGGTCGCCGAAGCGGATCTGCGCCACCTGATGGATCGGGTGCGCGATCGCTTCGTTCATGGAACTCATTCGGCCTCGGCGCCGTTGAACAAGACGCATTGACTTCCTGACACCCGCCCCGCCGCGCGCGGGTCCCCTCCAAGCGCGGCGATCCCCCCAAGACAAACTAAACCCCCGCCGGGTTCTTCGGCGGGGGTCTTTTCTTGCGCGCCCGACGTTACTGCGGGGTTACGGTCGTGGTGCGCTGGACCGTCGTGGTCTGGGTCGCGGGGGGCGCCACGATGATCGGAGCCGGCGTCGTATAGGTCGTCGTCCGCTCGGTCACCGTCGGCACCGCCGGCACGACCTGGTCGGTACGGGTCGTCGTGCGGGTCGTCGACGGGGTCGTACCGATCCGCTGGCCGGTCAGATTGTTGTAGATCGGTGTGCCGGGGGTCGTGACCTGGGTCGTGGTCGTGCTGGTGTCTTGGGCCTGTGCGACCGTGGCGGTCAGCAACAGACAGGCGACACCGGCGGCAAAGCCCTTAACCATTTTCAGCTCCTTCGAATGCGGGCAGTGGCTGAAGCCGCTGCATGCAGGAGAAACGGCTGGGAGCGCCACCTGTTCCCTCGCTTCCGAGGAGATGGCGCGGAGGCTATGGCAAGCCCTTGATCGGGCGGGATCTTTCGGTCCAAGGTCAAAATTGAGGCAGAAAAAGCCCCGCCGGTTTCCCGGCGAGGCTTTCCCTGTCTGGGGGGACCCGCGTTGCCCGCTGGCCCGACCTCTCGTTGGTTCGATCAGACCGAGTAGTACATCTGGAACTCGATCGGATGCGGCGTGTGCTCGAACGCATGCACTTCGTGGAACTTCAGCTCGATATAGGCTTCGATCTGGTCCTTGGTGAACACGTCGCCCTTCAGGAGGAAGTCGTGGTCGGCCTTGAGGCTGTCGAGTGCTTCGCGCAGCGAGCCGCAGACGGTCGGCACATTCTTCAGCTCTTCCGGCGGCAGGTCGTAGAGGTTCTTGTCCATCGCCTCGCCCGGATGGATCTTGTTCTGGATACCATCCAGGCCGGCCATCAGCATCGCCGAAAATGCCAGGTATGGGTTCGCACCCGGATCCGGGAAACGCACCTCGACGCGCTTGCCCTTCGGGCTCGATACGTAGGGGATGCGGCAGGACGCCGAGCGGTTGCGCGACGAGTAGGCCAGCAGGACCGGCGCCTCGAAGCCCGGGATCAGCCGCTTGTAGCTGTTGGTCAGCGGGTTGGTGAAGGCATTCAGCGCCTTGGCATGGCGGATGATGCCGCCGATGTAATAGAGCGCGGTGTCCGACAGGTCGGCGTAGCCCGAACCGGCGAAGGCTGGCTTGCCGTCCTTCCAGATCGACTGATGCACATGCATGCCCGAGCCGTTGTCGCCCTTGATCGGCTTTGGCATGAAGGTCGCGGTCTTGCCGTACTGGTGCGCGACATTGTGCACCACGTACTTGTAGACCTGCATGTCGTCGGCGCTTTTGACGAGCGTGTTGAACTCGACGCCCAACTCATGCTGGCTCGGGGCCACCTCATGATGGTGCTTCTCGACCTTGAGGCCCATGTCCTCCATGACCGTCAGCATCTCGGCGCGCAGATCGACCGCGCTGTCGACCGGATTGACCGGAAAATAGCCGCCCTTGATGCCCGGGCGATGGCCGGTGTTGCCGTCGGGATATTTGGTGAAGCTGTTGTACGGGCCTTCGTCGCTGTCGATTTCGTAGCCGGCGCTGTTCATTCCGACCTTGTAGCGGACGTCGTCGAACACGAAGAATTCGGCTTCCGGACCGAAATAGGCGGTGTCGCCGATGCCGGTCGAGCCCAGATAGGCTTCGGCGCGCTTGGCGGTCGAGCGCGGGTCGCGGCTATAGGCCTGGCCCGTGCCGGGCTCCGCCACGTCGCAGGTGATGATCAGCTGGGTCTGGGCCGCGAACGGATCCATCACGGCGGTCGACAGATCCGGAATCAGAACCATGTCGGACTCGTTGATGGCCTTCCAGCCCTCGATCGACGAGCCGTCGAACATGATGCCGCCGGTCAGCAGATCGGCATCGACCGTACGGATGTGGTGGGCCAGATGCTGCCACTTGCCGCGCGGGTCGGTGAAGCGGAAATCAACGTACTTGACCTCGTTTTCCTTGATCATCTCGAGGATTTTTTCGACATCGGACATCTGCAGGTTCCTTCCTTGAAAGCAGACTTGGTATGGAAAGCGCCGGCAACGGAACACAGACCATCGGCCTGTCCGCGCGACCGTTGCCGGCGGTTGAATGAGGCAGTCACTCTGCCTAATTTTTGGGCGAAGTGCTGCTTTTTTGATTTAGATGGCGTCGTTGCCCCGTTCACCTGTCCGAATACGGATGACCTCGTCGACCGGGCTCACGAAGATCTTGCCGTCGCCGATCCGGCCGGTGTGAGCGGCCTGCTGGATGGCTTCGACGGCGCGCTCGACCAGCGCATCCTCCATGATGACCTCGATCTTCACCTTCGGCAGAAAGTCGACGACGTATTCCGCACCACGGTAGAGCTCGGTATGGCCCTTCTGACGGCCGAAACCCTTCGCTTCGGTAACGGTGATCCCCTTGATCCCGACCTCGTGCAGCGCTTCCTTCACCTCGTCCAGCTTGAACGGCTTGATGACGGCTTCGACCTTTTTCATCGTTACTCCTCTTGGCGCCATACGGGTTGGGGCTACATCGCCAGGGTTCAAAGCATGACCCGTGCCAGTTTCGTTTTCTAGCCTGCGGCGCGTGCCAGAAAATCGCCAAATCGTTTCACGGCCTCGTCGATCGCCTCAAGAGAGGCGGCGTAGCTGAGCCGCAGATAGCCTTCGCCCTCGGCACCGAAGCTGGTGCCGGCGATCGTCGCGATGCCAGCCTCGTCCAACAGTCGCGCTTGCAGGGTCCTGCTGTCCAGGCCGGTCCCGGAAATGTTGGGGAAAACATAGAAGGCGCCGCCCGGCATGACGCAGCTGACGCCCGGCAGCCGATTGAGGGCGGCCACGATCCGGCCGCGACGCTCCGCGAAGGCCTCGACCATGTGCAGCGCCGGCTCGCGCGGTCCCTCGAGTGCCGCGATGCCGGCCCATTGCGCGGCAGCATTGACGCAGGAATGGCTGTTGACGGCGAGCCGCTCGGCATGGGGCAGCAGCGCCTTCGGCCAGACGCCATAGCCCAGCCGCCAACCGGTCATCGCGTAGGTCTTGCTGAAGCCGTCGAGCAGGATCAGCCGATCGGCGATTTCCGGATAGGTCAGCAGGCTGATGGCCTCGGCGCCGTCATAGACCATCTCGCCATAGATCTCGTCGCTCATGATCGCGACATGCGGATGCCGGGCCAGGCCCGCGACCAGCTTGTCGATCTCGGCCTTCGG
Organism: Aliidongia sp.; assembly: GCF_035943795.1. Taxonomy (NCBI): domain Bacteria; kingdom Pseudomonadati; phylum Pseudomonadota; class Alphaproteobacteria; order Rhodospirillales; family Dongiaceae; genus Aliidongia; species Aliidongia sp. The sequence goes on from NZ_DASZBY010000137.1 coordinate 51,125, forward strand.
CACCACGCCGCCGGTCGGATTGGCCGGGCTGTTGAGGATCAGCAGGCGCGTGCGCGGGGTGATGCGGGCCAGCACGTCGTCGGCCGTGAGCGCGAAGCCTGTCGCCTCGCGCAGCGGCAGCGGCACGGGCGTGGCACCGGAAAAACGGATGACGCTTTCGTAGATGGGAAAGCCGGGGTTCGGGTAGATGATCTCGGCACCGGGCTCGCCGAACATCGTGATGGCGAAGAACATCGTGACCTTGCCGCCGGGAACGACCAGCACCTGGGCCGGGTCGACGGTGACGCCATGGCGTCGATGGAGGTCGGCGGAAATGGCCCGGCGCAACTCCGGGATGCCCTGGGCCGGCGTATAGCCGTGGTGCCCGTCGGCAAGCGCCTTGGCGGCGGCCTCGACGATATGGCCCGGGGTCGCGAAATCCGGCTGGCCGATGCCGAGATTGACGATCGATCGGCCCTGGGCCTCCAGCGCCTTCGCCCGTGCCAGCACCTCAAACGCGGTCTCGGTGCCGAGCCGTCCCATCCGTGCCGCGACCGTCAATGCCGTCTCGTCCACCGCGCCCTCCCGCACCCGTTTCGTTACTTCGGGCCACGCTATAGACCGGCGATCGGGTCCGCAACCGGGGGCGGACGGAGGTCGGTGCCCCGTGGTTCGGTGCGGTTGCGCGCCTCCCATGCGCATTCGATGAGTTCGCCCGCTTGACGGGCGCTGCGGCGCTGGACTAGAAAGCGGCCTCCAGTGCGGCGGGTGTAGCTCAGTTGGTTAGAGCGCCAGATTGTGATTCTGGATGTCGCCGGTTCAAATCCGGTCACTCGCCCCAAACTGCCCCTTACAGATCAAGTACTTAACGTCATGCTCTCTTTTGGGCGCCTGTCTGCATGTAAGTTGCTGTATGTGACTCGGCTGGTGCCTCATTGGCGGGCTCAGGAAAATTCAGCCGCCGACCCGGATATTTTTTGCCTCATCGTCGTACGGGATCGCCGCCAACTCGGCCGTGTCGAATGAGCCCAGGTATTGAAGCTTCTTCGTCTTCTTACCGTTTTCGACCAGCGTCACCGAGATGGAGGCTTGGTAGTTGTACCGACCCGACACGTAGACCCCGACGTACTTGCGCGCTTCTTCTCTCGTGGAGCGGAGGCGCACCTGGATATCGACTATGCGATCGACGACGCCGGCTGTGCCTCCATAGGCCGGACAGAAGACTGCACCCGACCAAACGTCAGATCATCAAATCGTGCTTGCAACGCGAGAGCCATCAACAGAGAATCTTCGTTCCCGCGCGTCCTATGAGAGCTCTCGGCACGCTCGCGCAGCCGATGCCCAGCATCGCGGCTCTCTTTGTCCGCAATCCCGTCCGACAATCAATTTGTCCGGAAACTCCAAAAATCCAGGTTGCCGGACCAGTTTGGTCATGACCGCCAAATGGCCGTCCGAGGACAGGCGATTTGACGGCGCTGGCCTCGGCTGGACGCTTTCCGATGCAATCCGAACTTCTGCTTCGCACCCGTGTATGAACCCGCTGCGCGGGATGGGAACTTGGGTCGCGGTCGGGTGCATTCATAGGCGGCGATGAGAGGTTGAACGGGTCCGGGTCGGGCTCCGAGCATGAAGCGTCGCCCTTTAGCTCGAGAGGAAGATCCGATGTTCCCACAAGCAGCGCAAGGACCGCAACGCGATGCTGTCGCCGCAACTGCTCGAGCCGCTGCGGTTTTAGTGGCGCGTGGGCAAGCGGCAGAACATCAAGCCGCCCCATCGTTGGCTGTTCCTGGTCGCAGCGTTGCCGAGCCGGCCTCGACCCGCCGGATCAATCGCGCCGTCCATAAGGCGGTGGAAGCGGCCGGTAATGGCGCCGAGCTGTGGCGCCGCCTCAAGCAGCAGGGTTTTCGTGGCAGCCTGGGGTCGTCGGCGAATCGACGACCCGCTGCCGCCGCCCGCCGCGCAGCGCGAGATCGGCGCTGAGCGTCCGCTGCGTCATCAGATCCAAAGGTTCGGCCCAACGATCGAATTCTCTGACATCGACGGTCTGTGGTCCGGTCCGCACGACGATCTGTTGGCGATCCGCAATGGCCGGCAGGCGAACCGATGCCACCGAAAGGCCCTCGGCGGCCCGGGGGCCTGGAGAGACGGTGGTCAGCGGCGGTTCAACGGAAAGGGTAAAGTCGTCAATCAGCGCGGAATCGGGACCCGCTTTCAGCGTCCAATATTTGGACGCTGTTCACCCCGGATGCTGGGTCACTTTTCCACGCTGCTTTCCAAACATCCCTACGAAGAGGGCGCGCCGCTGCCGGCGGAGCGCTAGTCGGCGATCCTGACCGTCGTCATTCAGACGCCCCATACCGAAGAGCGGCTCCGGCAGAACCCGCTCGGCATCTATATCGATGCGATTTCCTGGGCCCGTGAGCTGGGAGGTGTTCCATGACTCGTTTGCTGCCGCTGTCTTCCGTCTGTGCCTTGGCGCTTGCGGCCTGTGCAGAGAAGCCGCCGACCATCGCCTATGACGATCCACAGCCTGCTCATTTGGAGCCGGAACCCCCGAAGCCGGTCCAAGTCGTCAGCCTGCCGGAGCCTCTGCCTCTGCCGGGGGAGTTGAAGCCGGTCGCGGTCGAGACACCGCCGCCGGAAGCGACGGATCCAGCCCGACGGGTCTAGCGAGCAAATGCCGCCGCCAAGGTCGATCCGATCCGCGACGGCTACGTCAATGCCGTGCAGGTGTTCCCCTATGCCGACGGCGCGCTCTACCAGATCTATGTGGCGCCGGTCCACGTCACCGACATCGCGCTCGAGCCGGGCGAGCTACTCAAATCCGTCGCCCGAACAGCTGATCCCGGCGATGCTGGAGCAGTTCACTACGGGCGGATCGAGGGTTTCGGGCGCAGTCAAAGCGGACGGAAACAGCGACGGAACTCGCCCCTATGACCCCTGGCCCTGGCTCTCGCGAACGGCAAGTGTGATCGTCTCCAGGAAACGGCGCAGCGCGGGATTGGCATTTTCCGCAAGCCAGACGCCGACGATTTCCATTTCGGTGGCGGGGCCGGCGAGAGGGCGTGTCAGCAGGCCCTCGGTGTTCAGGCTCAACAGGCTCGATTCCGGAAACAGCGCGATGCCGAAGCCGGCACGCACCAGGCCGATCTGGCGGCGAGGGCTGCGGATCAAAGTTGCTCTAGGTGTTTAGTCCCGGCATTTGATGGTGCATTCTGTTCGCGAGAATGGCAGGAGGCACTATGGGCCAGGTTCTACACGGCAGCGCCACGACGACTGAGGCAATCCGTCGCTTTTCCGCTGCTCTGCGCCATTCTTTCTTATGGATGTCCAGCCCCTATCCTTCCTCCTCGGCAACTATGCCTCGGATCAGTGCGTCTGAGTGCCGACATGACAAATGTTCACTATTTGTTCGATTTCACTTGACCCTCCGGAATTAAGTCGGTCAAATAGCCCAACATGGCGTAGCCGCGTTCGATCGCGCTTCCGCCGTCACTCGATAACCGCCGCGGGCTAACGCCGCCGGCGGTTTTCTTTTGCTCGACATTCCCGAGGGTCCTTAATGCAGATCATATCGATCGTGCAGGGGCCTTGTCGCGAGTCTACGCGGCCCAGGCTCCTGCTCGCCAAGACGTCGACCGTTTGGTTGTGGCCGGGCATCCCGTTGACCGAGCGGCGCGGCATAACCGTCCAACCGATTTCGCCGGACGCCACGCGCTTCTGGCTGAGCAAGGTAAGCGTCCGGCGAATACCGTCTGCGGTCGAACGAGATCCGCAGGGCGATGAGGCCGCTAAGGGGTGTAGTCAGAGCTGGCCCCGTTCGTTCGGACAGATTGGCGTCTTGATTAAGCTATTCCCAGGTTTCGTTCATGCC
>NZ_DASZBY010000138.1:0-4466 GCF_035943795.1 Aliidongia sp.
CGAGCGGCCGGCATGTTGATCCAGACGATCCAGGCGACGATGGTCTTGTTCAGCACCTGCGCCAGGTTGTCCGCATCGCTCCGCGCCAGTTCGAGGCGGTCTTCGGTGTCGGCATCGGCGCCGGCGCCCCCGTCGAGCGGGCCGGCATTGGCCGCGAAGGTCGCGCCCAGCACGGTCTCGCTGATGTCGTCGTTCTGGCTTTCCTTGAACAGGCTGAACGTGTCGGCGCCGGCCGAGCCCGACGCTTCGAGCAGCTCGATCGTGCTGCCGTCCGGCTTGATGATTGCGCTGTCGGTCGAGAAGGCCCGGCAGGCATCGAGCAGCGCCTGTTGCGTGTCCGGACCGGCGCCAACCGGATAGGTGCCGACAGCGGTCGGCGAACCGTACTTCTCGTTGTGGATCAGCCAGGCCGCTTCGTTCTGGCGCTTGAAGAAGGCCCGCCACCACAGGATGGCGCCCAGGCCGCGCCCGTAGGGATCGCCGTCCTTCGGGTTGAAGGTGTGGACGATGAACTTGCGCGCCGGCAGCTCGAAGCCGTTGACCAGGTTGGTCCGGTCAATCATGCGCAGCACATAAGTCTTGTCGAAGCGGAACCGGCGCTGGTCGCGGATACGCGCCTCGACCGGGAACCACCAACGATCGTCGACCAGCTCCCAGATCAGTTCGACGACCGAGAAGCCTTTGAGGATGGCGTCGTTCAGGTATTCGCACAGCGCCGAGAAGTTCATGGCGTGCAGGGCACGCTCGACCAGCTCGGCCGCCGCCTTGTCCGCCGGCGCGCTGCTCGCCTCCGTCACCATCCACGGGAAAGCCGCCAGCGCACGCTTGCGCTTCTGCATGACCGAGAAGACGCGCGGGTCCAGCTCGGCTTCGTCATAGATCAGATAGCTCCGGCCGCCGCCACGCGCGGCCAGGGTCGGGTCGCGGGGATAGAGGATCCCCATCGTGTCGTAGACATAAGGGTTGCGGTCGACGCCGGCGAACTCGCCGATCGGCGCGGTCGCCGGCGATCCGGGCGTCGTCGCAGGCTTGGTGTCTCCCGGCACGGGCGTGTCGGCCATGGTCACATTCCCCGATAGTCGTCGAGCGTTTGATGGGAGCGGCTCGGGCCGCCGGTGCCGGAGCCGATGATGCCGAGGCCGCCGACGAAGCGCCGGGCGATCTGCCAGAGCATTTCGAGCGCGTCCGGACCGTCGTCATGATCGGCCATCGGCCAGTTCTGCAATTGCTCGAGCAGCAGCTTGTGGCGCGAATCGAACAGGATGATGCCGTTCTGGACATGCATCTGCATGCCCAGGATCCGGACGTCTTTGGGGGAGTCGTGTTTGGCAATCCCCATGGCGGGAACGTGGCAATGCTCCGCCGCCGCGCGCTTGACCAGCTCGGTCCGCATGAACTCCTGAAAGCCGATGCTCTCGAAGCCCCAGAGCTGACAGTTGTGGATGCGCTGCAGCTCGATCACCTGGGCGATCTGGACGTCGGGCACGACGCGGCGGATCAGCGCCTCGACCACATGCAGCTTGCCGCTCTGCCGGCCGTAGGCGCCGACCAGGGTCGCCGAGAAGTCGCGGGACGGATTGCGCTTGCCGAGCGAGCTGTCGTGCGCACCGAACAGCAACCAGTCTTGGCCACGGTTGATCCAGAACTGCACGACGCGGAACGGCGCGTCGCTGTCCGACAGCGGATCGTTCTGCTGCTCGCTGTTGAAGGCGTCGGCGCCGATCAGCACCTTGAGCTTCATCAGGAACTCGATCGGGCGCACGGTCGGCCAGCTCACGACGGCGCCGGCGTCCATCGCCGCCTGGTTCTGGGCATAGAACGCGTCGGCGGCGGCGGCCCGGTCGAGGACATCCCCGTCGCCATCATCCTCGGCGGCGTTGCGGAGCAGCTCCTCCCAGGTTCCCCACAGATCCATCCGGTCGGGCATGCGGATGACCGATCGGAATTTCTTGCCCCGCCACATCGGGTTCTTCGACTTGCGCGCCAGCACCGCGTCGTAGTGCAGAAGCGTGCCGACGTAGAACACGTCCATCTTCCCGCCGGGCGGTCCCAGCGGGATGATCGCCTTGTCGATCCAGCTGTCGAGCTTGTCGCGCTGGTCCTTCGACTTCACGTTCTCGTCGTTTTCCAGATCGTCGAGCAGCACCAGGTCCGGTCGGAACGGACCGTGGCGCATGCCGCGTGGCTTCTGGCCGGCGCCGATCGCGATGAGCTTGACGTTATTCCGCGTCAGGATGACCGCTTCCTTCCAGACCCGGCCCTTGCCGGCGACGTCGGGAAAGTCCATGGCCAGGCGCGGGTTGAACTCCAGCTCGGCCTTGATCGCCTCCAGCATCATGACCGACAGGCCGAGAGTGGCCATGGCGATGATCTCGAAGTGCTTCTGGCCCGTTACCACGGCATAGAGCGCGCCCAGCTGGGTAACGATCGTCGACTTCGCCTCGCCGCGCGGCGCGATCAACCATTCATAGATCGATTTCGGGGCGTCGAAGATCGCTTCGAACCGGCTGAAGACATGCATGTGCATGACCGACGGCTCGCCCTTCACGTAGTGCGGGAAGTACGTCCGGCAGAAGATCTCGAAGCCGCCGGTGCCGGTGACGTTCCGGACGCGCTCGGATCGGGCTTCCGGGTTCGGATCGAAGCCATCGACCTCGGCGTCGATCGTCGCCTTCAGCTCGCCGGAAAATTCGGCGATCGCCTTCAGGAAATCCTTGTCACGGAACTTGCCCGGCTTGTTCCAGGCGGCCAGGTCGAGCGTGTCGGCCATCGTCTATCCCAGCTGCGCGGCGAGCGCCTCGGCGAAGGGTTCGAGCACTTCGACGAACGCCGGCGCGTGGCGTGGGAAGCGCTTGCGGACGAACTCGCCGAACAGGCGGATCACTTCCATGGCGATCGCCAGGCGCGACAGCTCCGGGCTCGCCTTGGCGGCGGCCCCCATCGTCTTGGTGAAGGCGTCGGCCAGGCGCGACAGAGCTTCGGCTTTGGCCAGCGGCGAGATCTCCTTGTCGTCGCGCACGTCCTGCATGGTCGAACGGTGCAGCGACACGAAGTCTTCGAGCATCGCCTGGACGATCGACTGGAAGCCCTCGCCGGCCATGCGGGCGGCCGTGCGGCCCCGATCCCAATCGTCGCCCTCGTCCTTCGCCTCGGACTTCCAGCGCGACGCCGTGCGCATCGAGACGGCGGCCTTATGGGCCGCGACCTCGATCGGCACGCGCTCATGGACATAGGCCGCCCGAACGAGCGCCCGCTTTTCGGGCGCGTGGGCCATGTCAGGCGCCGCCGGCGGACTTGAGCAGGCGCGACGCCGGACCAGGCCGCAGCACGCCGGGCGCCGTCGCGTCGCCGGTGGCGACATCCAGGCCGCGCTGCGTGATCGTGGCGACGATCGACGCCTCGCGCGGGAATGCCCGGGTGACCAGCCCCTGCTCGTCGAGCCAGGCTACCACGGTCGAGACCAGGTCACGCGAGGCATGCAGGCCGAAGTCGTCCAGAACGCCCTTCAACAGGCTCTCGTTCGCCGAATAGCCTCGGGCTTCCTTCAGATGCCGAAGGATGCACAGCCGTTGGTGCGAGAGGAGGACATCCTCGAAACTCATAGCTTTCTCTCGATCAGGTATTGCTCGATGCGATCGACGGCGTTGCCGATCTTGTCCATGCTCTTTTCCATGCCATCGACCGTCTTGGTGACGGTCCGGACGCTGCCGTCGATCTCGGTCAGGCGCACGGTCACCGCGGTGATGTCCGCGACCTTCGCGGTGCCTTCATGGCGGCGCTCGCAGTCGGAAACTCTGAGGCGCAGCGCGTCGACCGCCTCGCCCGACGCCTTCGCGGCGGCCGTGAATTCCTTGTGCTTCACGAAGCTATGGCGCAGCCAGAACACGGCGACCGCCAACAGTATCGTGCAGCCCGTCGTGACGATCTCGACGATCGCCGCAACCTTCAACCAATCCATATGCTTCAGGCCTTCTCATGCTGTTCGAACCGCGCTTGGCAGGGCACGCACCGTTCGGCGAACGGGTTGCGGGCGAGCCGGTCCATCGGGATCGGATCGCCGCAACCACAGTCGCGGGGCTGGATCACCTGCTCGCCGTCACCGAGGATGCGCGGCACCCGGTGCGTCGCCCGGTGATGGGCGAGCGCTTCGTCGCGCATGCGCTGTTCCAGCTCCTGCGCCTGGTCGACGATGTCGGTCATTGGCCCGTCGCAGCGCAGGCGCGGGCCTGGGCGCGCATCGTCCCGTAGTCGAGCATGAAGCGCTGCAGGGCCGACCCGGCCGGCAGCGTCTTCAGCTCGTCGGCCGCCTGGGTTTGGGTCGCCGGATCGTAGGCGACCACGGGCGGGCACGTGTTAGAAATTCCCGCCGCGCAGCTTGCTGTCGAGAGCAGCAGGATCGTGAGGAGCGTCCGCCCCGGCTTGAAGCATCGCATGGTCAATGTTGCTCGTCTTGGTGAGATCGGCGG
>NZ_DASZBY010000139.1:0-41186 GCF_035943795.1 Aliidongia sp.
GAAGTGGGCCTACAACATCATCAAGTCCGTCGGCAATTACGGCGAGATCTTCGAGCGCAACGTGGGCAAGGGCAGCCCGCTCAAGCTCGAGCGCGGTCTCAACGACTTGTGGACGACCGGCGGTCTGATGTACGCGCCGCCGGCGCGCTGATCGCTCGTCGCCCATGGCTTTCCCCCGCCGTCGATCGCCCGATCGACGGCGGGGCGAGCTCCTCATCTTGCATCGTCGCGATGCAGTTCGTTGGCCGTGACGGGGCGGTGCGCTGATGGCAGTTTCCAGTATTGCAGACAAGGGTTCGACCACACGGTCGAGCGACTCCAGGATTTGGAACAACCCGACGGTCCGCGGGGTGTTTTGGCAGATCGCGCTGATCGTCGCGGTCGTCGGCAGCATCTATTACCTGGCGCATAACGCCTTCGAGAACCTGGAGCGCCAGCACATCGCCAGCGGCTTCGGGTTCCTCGACCGGGAGGCCGGCTTCGATATTTCCGAAAAGCTGGTGCAATACGAACCGTCCGATACCTATCGGGACGCGTTCGTCGTCGGCTTGCTGAACACGTTCGAGGTCGCCGGTCTCGGCGTCGTGCTCGCGACCATCCTCGGCACGCTGATCGGCATCGCGCGCCTATCGAAGAATTGGCTGCTGAGTCGGATGGCCCAGACCTATGTCGAGCTGTGGCGCAACCTGCCGCTGCTGCTGCAATTGTTCTTCTGGTACGCGCTGCTGCACGTCACCGCCCCTGGTCCGCGCGATGCCTGGCATCCGCTGCCGGGCGTATTCATCTCGAACCGCGGCCTGATGTTCCCGACGCCCGAGGCCAATCCGACCCACAAGTTCATGTGGATCGCGTTCTTCGTCGGCATCATCGCGACCATCGCGCTCGATTGGTGGGGCCGCAAGCGCCAGGAGACGACCGGCAAGCCGTTCCCGATCGTCGGTGCCGGCCTCGGCCTGATCATCGGCCTGCCGCTGATCGTCTTCCTGGCGACCGGCGCCCATATGAAGCTCGACCTGCCGTCGCTCCAGGGCTTCAACTTCGCCGGCGGCGCCAGTTTCTCGCCGGAACTGACCGCGCTGCTGATCGGCCTCGTGGTCTATACCGCCTCTTACATCGCCGAGATCGTGCGCAGCGGCATCCTGGCGGTCAACCTCGGGCAGAGCGAGGCTGCGGGGGCGCTCGGACTGCGCGGCGGCCTGATCCTGCGCCTGATCGTGCTGCCCCAGGCGTTGCGGATCATCATCCCGCCGATGACGAGCCAGTACCTGAACCTCACCAAGAATTCGACCCTGGCGGTCGCGATCGGCTTTCCCGATCTGGTGTTCGTCGCCAACACGCAGATGAACCAGACCGGCCAGGCGATCGAGGGCATCGGCATCATCATGGCGACCTATCTCGCCATCAGCCTGTCGATATCGCTGTTGATGAATATCTACAATGCGCGCATCGCGCTCAAGGGGCGCTGAACCATGGCCACGACGACCATGCTTCCGGCGGCCGGCCCGAACTGGGTCCGACGCTTCGTGCCCTGGATCCGGGCCAACCTGTTCAATTCGGTCGGCAACAGCATCATCACCGTCGTGGTCGGCGGTCTGGTGCTCTGGCTCGTGTCGGCCCTCGTCAAATGGGGCATCATCGACGCGGTCTGGGTGGCACCCAACATGCGCGCCTGCCAGGCCGAAGGTACCGGCGCCTGCTGGGCGTTCGTCGCCGAGAAATGGCGCTTCATCCTGTTCGGCCGCTTCCCCTACGATTCGCAATGGCGGCCGGCGCTGGTGACGGTGCTGCTGTTCGTCCTGACCGGCGCCTCCTTCGTGCCGAAACTGTGGCGTCGCGAAACCGCCTATGCGTGGCTCGCCGCCATCCTGGTGTCGGCCATCTTGATGTACGGCGGCGTCCTCGGTCTCGATTATGTGCCGAGCGATCTGTGGAGCGGCCTGCCGCTCACGTTGATCCTGTCTCTGCTCAGCATGATCCTGGGCTTCCCGCTCGCGGTCCTGCTGGCGCTGGGGCGGCGATCGAACCTGCCGATCATCAAGATCTTCTGCACGGCATCGATCGAGATCATGCGCGGCGTGCCGCTCATCACCGTACTGTTCATGGCCAGCCTGATGCTGCCGCTGTTCCTTCCGCCCGGCTTCACGGTCGACAAGCAGCTGCGCGCGCTGATCGCCATCACGCTGTTCCTCGCGGCCTATCAGGCGGAAGACGTGCGCGCCGGCTTGATGGCGTTGCCCAAGGGCCAGTTCGAGGCGGCCGATGCGCTGGGGCTCAGCTACTGGCGCAAGACCAAGTCGATCGTCCTGCCGCAGGCGATCACGATCGTGATCCCGCCGCTGGTCGGCAATCTGATCGGCAATTTCAAGAACACCTCGCTCGTCTCGATCATCAGCCTGCTCGATCTGATGCAGACCACCCAGGTGGCGCTGATCGATCCGAACTGGCGCGGCCTGACCAGCGAAGCCTACCTGTTCCTCGGTGTCATCTATTTCGCCGCCTGCTTTGCCATGTCGCGTTACAGCCAATGGCTCGAACGCCGTCTCAACAAGGGCAAGCGCCGCTAGGAGTTGAAAGCAATGTCTGAAGCCGCCGTTGCCCCCAAACTCGGGGCGCCGATCATCGAGATGCGGGACGTCAACAAGTGGTACGGCGAGTTCCACGTGCTGAAGAACGTCAACCTGCAGGTCCGCAAGGGCGAGCGCGTCGTGGTCTGCGGCCCGTCGGGCTCGGGCAAGTCGACCGCGATCCGCTGCATCAACCGGCTGGAAGAGCACCAGAAGGGCCAGATCATCGTCGACGGCATCGAGCTGACGGCGAACCTCAAGAACATCGAGGCGATCCGGCGCGAAGTCGGCATGGTGTTCCAGCAGTTCAACCTGTTCCCGCATCTGACCGTGCTGGAGAACCTGACGCTCGCACCGATCTGGGTCCGCAAGGTCCCGAAGAAGGAAGCGCAGGAGACCGCGATGTACTACCTGAACCGGGTCCGGATTCCCGAGCAGGCGAACAAGTACCCGGGCCAATTGTCCGGCGGTCAGCAACAGCGCGTGGCGATCGCCCGCTCGCTGTGCATGAAGCCGAACATCATGCTGTTCGACGAACCGACATCGGCGCTCGATCCGGAAATGGTCAAGGAAGTGCTGGACGTCATGGTCGGGCTCGCCAACGAAGGCATGACCATGATCTGCGTGACCCATGAGATGGGCTTTGCGCGCACGGTCGCCGATACGATGGTCTTCATGGACCGCGGCGAAGTCGTCGAGACCTCGGCGCCGGAAGAATTCTTCGCGGCGCCCAAGAGCGAGCGCACGCGTGCCTTCCTCGGCCAGATCCTGCACCACTGATCCCGGTTGCCATTCGACCGCCGCCGGCCCGGGAAGATGACCCCGTGGCCGGCGGTTTCGTTTCTGCTGCGCTTTGCTGGAGTATTTCCATGACGACCCGCGCATTCGCCTCGGCCGCGTTCGCGATCGGCCTCTCGTTCGGCATCGCCGCACCGGCGTCGGCCGGCCCGACGCTCGACACCATCAAGAGCAAGGGCGCGCTGACCTGCGGCATCTCGGGCGCCACCGCCGGCTTCGCGTTCGCCGACAGCCAGGGCCATTATTCCGGGCTCGACGTCGAACTGTGCAAAGGCATGGCAGCGGCCGTGCTGGGATCGGCCGACAAGGTGAAGTTCGTCCCACTCTCGGCCCCACAGCGGTTCACCGCGCTGCAATCGGGTGAGGTCGACCTGCTGGCGCTGAATTCGACCTGGACGCTCGGGCGCGAGGGCTCGCTGGGCGTGCTGTTCGGCCCGACCATCTTTTACGACGGCCAGGGCTTCATGGTGAAAAAGGCGAGCGGCGTCAAAAGCGCCAAGGACCTGGGCGGTGCCACGATCTGCGTGCAGCCGGGCACGACCAGCGAATTGAATATCGCCGACTATTTCCGCGCCCGGAACATCGCGTACAAACCGGTGACGATCGAGCAGATGGATGCGCTGGAAAGCGCATTCTTCGGCGGCCGGTGCGACGCCTACACGACCGATGCCTCGACCCTGGTCGGCGCCAAGATCAAGACCAAGAACCCAGAGGATTACGTCATCCTGCCGGAAGTGATTTCCAAGGAGCCGCTGGCCTTCATGGCACGCCAGGGCGACGATCAGTTCTATACCGTCATGCGCTGGACCACTTTCGCGCTGATCCAGGCCGAGGAAAAAGGCATCACCCAGGCCAATGTCGACGAGATGCTGAAGAGCCAGGATCCCGACATCAAGCGGCTGCTGGGCGTGACCGAAGGCAATGGCAAGGCGCTCGGGCTCGATGAGAAATGGGCCTACAACGCGATCAAGGCGGTCGGCAATTACGGCGAGATCTTCGAGCGCACCGTCGGCAAGGGTAGTGCCCTGCAACTCGACCGTGGCCTGAACGAACTATGGACCAAGGGCGGTCTGATGTATGCGCCGCCAGCCCGCTGAAGGCTGGCCTGGTCCGGGCAGGCTGCGACATTCGGTAGCAGCCCGCGCCGGAGCGGATTGAGGTTTGCTGAGTGCGGCCAAAGGGGAAACAGGAGGATAGGGGCATGCTGGTTCTATCGGAACTCAAAACCCTGACCCCCAGCCAGCGCAACGCTTTCATCGCGAGCTTCCTCGGCTGGACGCTGGATGCTTTCGACTTCTTCCTGATGTCCTTCACCCTGGGCGCCATCGCCAAGGATTTCAGCGTCGAGGTGACCGAGGTCGCCTTCGCCATCACCCTGACGTTGGCCTGCCGGCCCTTGGGCGCCTTCATCTTCGGCCGACTCGCCGACCGGTTCGGCCGCAGGCCGGTGCTGATGGTCGACATCCTGCTGTTCGCCATCCTCGAGATCGGCTCGGCCTTCGCACCCAACCTGACGATCTTCCTGATCCTGCGCGCTCTGTTCGGCATCGCCATGGGCGGCGAATGGGGCATCGGCGCGTCGCTGACGTTCGAGAGCATTCCGGAGCGGGCGCGCGGCGCCGTCTCCGGCATCCTTCAGGAGGGCTATGCCTGCGGGTTCCTGCTTGCATCCGTCGTCAACTGGCTGCTGTTCGAGATCATCGGCTGGCGCGGCATGTTCATCGTCGGCGTCGTCCCGGCGCTTCTCGTCATCTATATCCGGATGTTCGTCGAGGAATCGCCGGTTTGGAAAAAGGGCGAGCACGTCAAGACCAAGCTCAGCTTCATGGCGGCGATGCGCGGCCATTGGAAGCTCGCGGCCTATGTCATCGTGCTGATGACGGCGTTCAATTTCTTCAGCCACGGGACACAGGATCTCTACCCGCAGTTCCTGCGCGTGACCCATCATTTCGACAATGGCACGGTCTCGTTGCTGACGATCGTCGGCAATGTCGGCGCCATCGTCGGTGGTGTGATGTTCGGCGCCTGGTCGGAGCGGCTGGGCCGGCGCAAGGCGATCATTTTCGCTGCCCTCCTGGCCCTGCCGGTGCTGCCGCTCTGGGCCTTCGCCCAGACGCCCATCCTGCTGGGGCTGGGCGCTTTCCTGATGCAGATCTCGGTGCAGGGGGCTTGGGGCATCATCCCGACCCACCTGAACGAATTGTCGCCGGACGCGGTGCGCGGGACCTTTCCTGGCCTCATGTATCAATTGGGCAATCTGTTCGCGGCGGTGAACGCGACGTTCCAGGTCTGGCTGGCGACGAAATACGACGAGAATTACGCGATCCCGCTCGCGCTCGTCACCGGTGTCGTCGCGATCGTCATCGTCGTCCTGGCGGCCGTCGGGGTCGAGAAGAAGGGCGTGGTGTTCGGGTCGACCGAGAACGCCTGAATCCCTTCGGCGCCCATGCAACCGCGATCGCTCGATCCCGTCCAGATCCGCGCCTTCATCGAAGATGGCTATGTGCGGCTCGACGGTGCCTTTCCCCGCGAGACCGCGGACGAGGCGCGCGCCATTCTCTGGCGAAAGAGCGGTTGCGATCCCGGCAATCCGGCGACATGGACCCAGCCGGTCGTCCGCATCGGCGACTGTGGCGAGGAACCGTTCCGGAAAGCCGCGAACACGCCGGTTCTGCGCGAGGCGTTCGATCAGTTGGTCGGAGAGCGGAGATGGCTTCCGCGCACGAGCCTGGGCACGTTTCCCATCCGGTTTCCGTTATCGGCCGATCCAGGCGATACGGGATGGCATATCGACGCGAGCTTCGCGTTCGACAGCCCGGATTTCATGTCCTGGCGAACCAATGTCCTGTCGACGGGGCGGGCCTTGCTGATGCTGTTCCTGTTTTCCGACGTCGATGAGCGCGATGCGCCGACCCGCATCCGCGTCGGCTCGCACCTCGACATCGCACGACGGCTCGCGCCTGCCGGGGCGGCGGGGCTCTCGTTGCGAGACCTCGCGGGCCACGGCTTCGAAGAGGCCGCAGGACGGCCCATCGCATTGGCGACCGGGTCGGCGGGCACGGTCTATCTGTGCCACCCGTTCCTGGTCCATGCCGCCCAGCCCCATCGCGGCACCCGGCCCCGTTTCATGGCCCAGCCGCCGCTTCTTCCCGCCGCGCCGTTCCGGTTGGGGCTGGAGGATGGCGACCGTTCTCCCGTCGAGACGGCAATCCGGAACGCGTTGTCTTGCTGATGGCTTGCTAAAGCCTGCTCATCGCCAGCCGGCGAATCGCAACGGCGCTGAGATAGGCCGCCAGGGCCGCGAGGGCGACGAGCCACCATTCGTGCGGCAGACCGAACAGCCGCACCGAGGTCTCGGTGTAGAGCACCAACAGTGCCGGAAACCACAGGCCCCACAGCCCGGGCAGCCCGCGCCGTGGGCCGATCCGGGCGAGGAGGGTCAGCGGGTTGGTCGTCATCGGCCCGTCCGGTTCAGCGGCGTGCCGGGCCGGTCTCGACCGGATGGTCGCCGGGCAGGCCCCATTCCGACCAGGACCCGTCATAGACCGCGACGTCGCGATGGCCGATCAGATGCAGGCCCAGCGCCAGCACGCTCGCGGTCACGCCGGAACCGCAGGTCGTCACGATCGGGCGACGGAGATCGACGCCGGCGCCCTCGAACGCGGCCTTGATCGCCTCGGCCGGCTTCAACAAGCCGGTCGCGGCATCGACCAGATCCAGATGATCGAGGTTGAGGCTGCCCGGGATATGGCCGGAGCGCAGGCCGGCGCGTGGTTCCGGTGCCGTGCCTTCGAACCGGCCCTTCGCCCGCGCATCCACGACCTGGGCCTGTCGGCCTTCGATATTCGCCAGCATCTGCGCCTTGTCGCGCACGAGCAGGCTGTTGAAGCGGGCGGTGAAATGGCGGTCGCGCGGCGGCGGCGGCAGGTCGTCGACCGGCCGGCCCTCGGCCTGCCACTTCTTGAAGCCGCCATCGAGGATTGCGATGTCGCTGTGGCCGAACGCGCGGAACGTCCACCAGACGCGGGCGGCCCCGTTCAGGCCGCTGCCGTACAGCACGATGCGGTTGCCGTCGCCCAGGCCCAGCTTGCGCACGCGGGCCGCGAATTTCTCGGGCGACGGCAGCATGTGCGGCAGCGGGCTGTCGGTGTCGGCGATCTCGTCGATGTCGAAGAACACGGTGCCCGGGATATGGCCGGCATCATAGTCCTCGCGGGTCGTCGGCGTGACGCCCGGCATCTTGAAACTGGCGTCCACGACGCGGATGTCGGGTGCGCCGAGCCGCTGGGCCAGCCAGTCGGTCGAGACCAGCGTCTCGGGGTGAGCGTAGGGCATGCTGTCTCCTGGTCAGCCGGCGAAGGCGATGTTGATGCGCCGGTTCTGCCGGCCTTTATTCTCGATCTTGGTCACCGCGACCGGCCCGATCTCGGCGGTATTGCGAATATGGGTCCCGCCGCACGGCTGCAGGTCGATCCCGACGATGTCGAGCAGGCGGATGCGTCCGGCGCCGGTCGGCGGCTTGACCGACATGGTGCGGACCAACTCGGGCTTCGCCGCAAGTTCCTCGTCGCTGATCCAGCGCGTCTCGACCGCATGGCCGCCCTGGATCAGGGCGTTGAGCTTTGTCGTGATCTCGTCCTTGTCCAGGCTGTCGCCCGGCACGTCGAAATCCAACCGCGCCTTGCCGTCGGAGATCTGGCCGCCGGTGACCGAGCCGGGCACGACCGCGCACAGCAGGTGCATGCAGGTGTGCATCCGCATCAGCCGATGGCGATGCTCCCAGTCGAGCGTCGCGGTCACCTGGCTGCCGATGGCGGGAGCAACGGCGCCCTCTTCCAGCAGGTGAAGCACGCTGTCCGGCACTTCGCCCTTGCGGGTATCGACGATCTTCAGCACCTGGCCGTCGGCGGTCGTGAGCGTGCCGCGATCGCCCGGCTGTCCGCCGCCAAGCGGATAGAAGATCGTTCGGTCCAGCTGCACCTGCAGTCCGTCGACCGCGGTGACCGTCGCCGGTGTGCTCTGCAGGTAGGCGTCGTCGCGAAACAACAATTGGGTGCCGGCGGTCATGGCAGCTCTTTTCTCGTCATCGGTCGAAGCGGTCGCGCAACCCTAGTCAGCCGGCACCGCGGCTTCAAGAGCCGCGCAACCGCGCGCGATGGAGCGCCAGCCAAAGGCCGGCATGGAGCGTGAACAGGTTCGCGATCCGCCCATCGGTTTGCCAGGCCACGAACTCCGCATAGGGCAACACCCGGACGCGGATGTCCTCGTGTTCGGCGGCGAGCCCGTGGAAGCCGCTGGCCTTCCGTGCATCGACGATCGCGCAATATAGGTGCAGCCGTTCGGTATTGTAGCCGGGCGAGGTGAGGGCGACGGCGATGCGCTCCGGGTCGCCCAGGATGGCGCAGCCGGTCTCTTCGCTCACCTCGCGATGGACCGTCGACAACGGTGTTTCGCCGGGTTCGATGCGACCGGCCACGACCTCGGCCTGGATGGCGCCATGGCCCATGAGCGCCGCAGGCAGTCGCACCTGCTCGACCAGCACGACGGCATCGCGGATCGGATCATACAGCAGGACGCCGACACACTGGGCAGCGACGACCACCTCGCGCTCCAGCACCGGCGTCCGGGTGCCGTCGAACCGGCACTGCCGGAGCCGGTAGAGGTCGAGCTTCAGGAAACCGTCATGGCGCCGCTCGTGGCCGACCAGATCAAGCCCCTGGTCGGCAAGGCTGCCGGTTTCATCCATCAGGCAGGCTCCTGGATTTGACGCGACTATTTCTGCGCGAGCGCCCGGCGGATCGGCAGGCGGATGCGGACCAGCAGGCCGGTGGGTTGGCGATTTTCCGCTGTTACCCGGCCGCCCAGCGCTTCGACGTTGCGGCGCACGATCCACAGGCCGACGCCGAAATGAACGCTCTGGTCGCCGTTTTCCGGCAGATCCGGCCGTGAGGAAAAATAGCGATCGAAGATGCGCGGCAGATCCTGCGGCGAGACGCCGGGACCGGAATCGGCGATCGACAGGTCCGCCCAGTCGCCGACGATGGCGAGGCGGACCTCGATCCGGTCGCCGGTCTTGGAGAATGAGGTCGCGTTCTCGACGATGTTCTCGAACACGGTTTCCAGCATCTCGACGTTGGCCCGCACCGGGACATGGGCATCGAGGCTGGCTTCAAGGATCAGGCCGCGTTCGTGAAAGAGATCGCTATGGGCACCCAACACCCGCTCCAGCAGCCGGGCGAGATCGAGTTCGACCCGCGGCATGTCGAGCAGGTCCGCCGTCGCCTCGTCCAGCCGTCGCGACGAGGCGACGAGGCCATCCAGCTTGTCGAGCGACCGTTCGATCAGCCCGATCGCCCGATGGCCGCGGGCGTTATCCTCGGGCACGCCGCGCACCACCGGTTCCAGCGACTGGCGGATGATGGCGATCGGCGTCTTGAAAGCATGGGCATTGTCCTCGGCGGCGCGGCGGATGTCGCGGGCCGAATCCTGCAGCATGTCGACCATCCGGTCGAACTCCTCGGCGACGGCCGCCAGTTCCGGGACGGTATTGCGTACCAGGAAGCTGGCACCCTGGGCCTCGCGCTCCCGGATCTGGCGCGCCCGCTCGGCGAACCGGCCGAGGCCGCGCCAGATGCTCCAGAACGTGGTGAAGGTCAGCAGGGCCATCAGCAGGTAGATGGCGCCGGCGAAGCGGATCTCGGGCGAATCGTAATAGGGACGGCCGAGCGACAGGCCCGGTACCGACGAGGCCGAGAGCGATGTCACCAGCGCCCAGCAGCCGGCCGGCGACTGGACCGGGATCAGCGAGTTCACCACCTCGTCATGGCCGTCGGGCGCGGTGTAGCGCTGTTCGACCGGCACGTCGCCGGTGCAGCTCTCGTCGAGCCGGCCTAGCACGCCCTGCTGGGCGAGGCTTGCGCGTTCGGCATCGAGTTCGTCCGACGGTTCGGGTGCCGACGTCGCCACGTAATAAAACCCGCTGACGCCGCTCGACGCGGGGCGGAACATCAGCTTGATCGTGGTCAGCGGATTGGCGAACCGGGACAGCTCGCGGCCGATCGCCGGCAGGTTGGCGGGACCCGGCTGGGTCAGCACCGGGCTGAGCGCCGCCGCGACGGTGTGGCCCTGTTCCCGGACGCTGGCCGTCACCAGCGCGCGCTTCTCCTGGTCGGCCGAGAGGAATTGGGCATAAAGCAGCACCGGCACGATCAGGAAGATGGCGCCGAGTAGTGCGGCCTTGGTGACGACTCTCAGATGCGGTCGCAATCGTCGCCCTGGCTTCTGGGATTCATCGGACCTAGGCCAAGCCGCCATCGGTTCTTTGGCCTCAATCATTGCCGATCCAGCGATAGCCGAAGCCGGCATAATTTCCGATGCCGTCGAATTCCGCATCGACCTCGCGGAATTTCTTGCGGATACGCTTGATGAAGGTCCGCACGTTCGCGCGATAGCCTTCGGCACCATAGCCCGCGACGAAATCCTTGCCGTGGACCAGATCGTAGATGTCGCGATAGTGCACGTCCTCGCCGGCACGGCCGGCCAGCAGCTGCACGATGTTGAACTCGGTCAATGTCAGTTCGACCGTCTCGCCGCGCCACAGCGCGCGGCTCGTGTCGCCGCGCAAGGTCAGTTCCCCATAGTCGACCGTGCTTTGCGGCGATGGTTCCTGATCCGAAACGATCGGCCGCACGCCTTCGGCAATCAATTTCACCCGCTTCAGGATGATCGACAGGCGCCGCGACTTGTCGATGAAATCGACCGCACCGCCCTCGAGCGCCGCTTCCTCGTAGATATCGTCGCTGAGGGCGGTCAGGAAGATCACGGGGATGGCGATGACGCGCCGGCGGATCTCGCGCAGCACGGCCAGGCCGTCCATGCCCGGCATGCGCCAGTCGAGCAGCAGCACGTCGGCCGATCCGCCATTGGCGAAAAAGGCGAGCGTGTCCGGCCCGTTCGAGAAACTCGTCACGCTGAACCCTTCGTCCTCGAGATTGAGGCCCAGGGACTCGCGGAACAAATCATCGTCGTCAACGAGGAGGAGGCGCATCGGCGGCATGACGCTCGGCAAGGCGCTGGAGACAGACTTCACGTCGCTGATCGGATCGGTCATCGCCCTTTACATCGACGAACAGGGCGCGCAATGCGCCGCTTTTAAGGTCTTTATAGAGATAGACATCCACCGCGCAATCGTCGGCGGCATAACGCCAGACGACCGCGGGCGGCGACTCCGCCTGTACCTGGGGTGGCCCCAACCGCTTCTGGACGTCGGCCGCCTCCAGCCCATCGAGCGTGACGGGCGGCGGCGGACTGACGTCGGTCGGCGACGGAGCCGACTCAGACGCAGTCGGCTCAGGGTGCAACGGTTCGGGAGCCCCAATGGTTGCACTGGGCATCAAAGAAGGTGGATTGGGCTTGCGCCGGGGCACTGGAATCCGGGGCAGCGGCGGCGCAAGCGTCGCTTCGGCCGTCGGTTCGGGCGATGCCACCGAGGGCGGAGCCTGGGATTTGGTATCGCAGGCGGCGAGAGACGCCGTCGCGATCGCGAGCAGGGCGAGGCGACGGCCCGGCCATGAGATGGCCGGGCTGGTCGTGGACCGATGCTGTGCGGAAAAAGCGCAAAGTGCGGGCAGGTGTTGCCTCCGTGAAAAGAGGGCACCGCCGACGATGGCTCCGGGGGTCGGATTCGAACCGACGACCGATCGGTTAACAGCCGATTGCTCTACCGCTGAGCTACCCCGGAACGGTCGGTGCGCCGTTGAGCGCCCGCGGGTTATAGCGACCTCCCCGCGTGGCACCAAGATTTTTTTCTATCATGCACGCCGCGTTCGCGACGCATGGCTCGTTGGTACAGCATTTCTCTCGAAACCCATTGCGTCAAGCGAACGCAAATCGGTGCATTCGGTTGCGCATGACCGTGCGAATCGGACGACTCGATTTCGCTAACAGAGACAAGAGCCGACGGAGCCTCGATCGCATCGCCCGGGCGTCTGCCGCTCGGGCGTCCCATATATATGAGAACCGACGTCAAGCCGGCGCATATCTACGTCTTGAAGCGCACGACCAGCATCTCGCCCGAGCTGTGATCTGACACAAGAGCACGCCGGGTCATCGTGACCCGATCAGGTCGCGCTCAAGGCCATCTTCCAGAAACCAAGATCTCGTTCGGCTGGCGTTCAAGAGAGTGTATCGGGAAACATGCCGTGCCGACTCTCGTGCCGGATCAGTTCTCCGTGGAGAGTCGCGCTTTTTCCGATCGTTCCGCTCAGATCGCCGCGGAAAAGGTGGAGGCCGGACCGAGAATCGAACTCGGATACGAGGATTTGCAGTCCTCTGCATAGCCACTCTGCCATCCGGCCACCGCGAGAGGCGACGATATAGGCTTCAAACTTCGATCCGGTCAAGCGGGTCCCGGCGAAGGGGCGGCCTGCGCGCATGCCGCGGATCGGACGCAATGGCGGGGATCGCATTGTTTTCCGTTCCGTCCGGCTTTATACCTTCGCTAGCACGATGCTGCGCTGCCCCCGCGATGGGCGGATGCGGCCGTTCTCCCCGATGATCACCAAGTCGCCGTTCTGGCGCCGAGCGCAGTTCCTGACATGACCGATTACGCCAAGGTTCGCATGAATATGGTCGATAGCCAGATTCGACCGAACAAGGTGACCGATCCGGCGGTGCTGAGCGCCTTCATCGACGTCCCGCGCGAGCTGTTCGTGCCCGAAGCCCTGCGGGGCGCCGCCTATATCGACGAAGACCTGCCGGTCGCCCGCAATCGCTTCCTGATGGAACCGATGGTGCTGGCGCGCCTGGTGCAGGCGGCCACTGTGCAACCCAGCGACCGGGTGCTGGTCGTGGCCAGCGGCACCGGCTATGACGCGGCCATCCTCGGCCGCCTGGCACTCATCGTTTTCGCGGTCGAGCCCGATGCGGCCCTGGCCGATGTGGGGCGGGCTGCCTTCGTGGCATGCGGTGCCGGCAACGTCACGACGGTCGTTGCCGACCCGACCCACGGCCACAAGGCCCAGGCGCCCTACGACGCCATCCTGCTGGGCGGCGCCGTGGCCGACGTCCCGGAGGCGCTGCTCCAGCAGCTGACCGACGGCGGCCGCCTGGTCGGCGTGGTCAAGGCCGGCGACGGCAGGGTCGGGCAGGCGGTGCTGATCGAGCGCGTTCCCGGTGGTTTCTCGCGCCGCGTGCTGTTCGACGCCGCCATCGCCGAACTGCCGGGCTTCGAGCCGGCGCCCGCTTTCGTGTTCTGATCGCCGCCATGACCGATCAACCCGATGCCGTGACGGTCGCGGAGCTCGACCGCCGCCGCCGTGCGGGCGAGACGCTCACGATCCTCGACGTCCGGGAGCCTTGGGAACTCGATCGCGCCCGCTTTCCGGATGCGCTCGCGATCCCGCTCATGACTCTGCCGGCGCGGGTCGCAGAGGTTCCGACCGATCACCCTGTCGTCGTGGTGTGTCATCACGGCATGCGAAGCTACCAGGCGATGTCCTGGCTGCGTCAGAATGGCGTGGCGAACGCGATCAATCTCGAGGGCGGGATCGATGCGTGGGCGCGCCAGATCGAACCGACCATGGGAGTTTATTGATGCCGACCCCGTCGAAGAGCCCGGCGCTCCGCGTCCGCCGCTTTGGCGCCGTCTCCGCGATTGCCTTGAGCCTTGCCGCCGGGCTCTGGTCGCGCCCCGCCGCGGCGCAGTCGCTGCAGGATGCGCTGGTCCAGGCCTACCAGAGCAATCCGCAGCTGCTGGCGGAGCGGGCCAACCTCCGGGCGACGGACGAGAACGTGCCGCAGGCCTTGGCGAACTGGCGCCCGACGGTCCAGCTATCGGCGTCGCAGGGCTATACCCACGTCGATAGTTCGGTCAGCCAGCAGTCCAGCGACTCGGGCAGTTCCAACAGCCATCCCCAGACCTATGGCGTATCCATCTCGCAGCCGATCTACCGCGGCGGCCGCACGGTGGCCCAGACCGCCGAAGCCGTGAACCTGGTCCAGGCCGAACGAGCCCGTCTGGTCGCGGAAGAAGAGACCATTCTGCTGGCCGTTTCCACGGACTACATGAATGTCGTGCGCGACCAGGCGACGGTCGATCTGGACATCAACAACGAGCAGGTGCTGAAAAAGCAGCTCGAACAGACCCAGGACCAGTTCCGGGTCGGCGAGGTGACCCGTACCGACGTGGCCCAGGCCGAGGCATCCTATGCGCAGGCGATCGCGACCCGCCAATCGGCTGAAGGCACGCTGCAGGTCGATCGCGCCACGTTCGAACATGACGTCGGCGTGGCGCCGGGCAAGCTCTCGGCCCCGACCGGACTGCCGCCGCTGCCGACGACGCGCGACGCGGCGGTCAATCTGGCCGCGACCGGCAATCCGAACGTCATCGCGGCCCAATTCGCGCAACAGGCCGGCGAGGACAATATCAACGTGGTGCGCGGGCAACTGCTGCCGCAGGTCGCGTTGACGGCGTCCTTCCAGCATTCGAAGGACAATTCCGGCTCGGTCAGCGGCCTGCATGCCGACGAGGCCCAGGTCGTGGCCCAGGTTACCATGCCGCTCTACGAGGGGGGAGCCGTCTATTCCCAGTCGCGCCAGGCCCAACAGACGGTGGCCCAGCGCAAGAGCCAGGTCGACGACGCCCGCCGTGTCGCGATCCAGGCGGCGACGACCTTCTGGGAGCAGATCACGTCGGACCGGGCGACGATCAAGTCGCTGCAGGCCGCGATCCGCGCCAACGAGATCTCGCTCGACGGCACTCAGCAGGAAGCGGCGGTCGGCCAGCGCACGGTGCTCGATATCCTGAACGCCGAACAGGTGCTGCTGCAGTCGCGGGTCAATCTGGTCTCGTCGCAGCATGACGAGATCGTGGCCGAACTGTCGCTCGCCTCGGCGGTCGGCGCGTTGACCGCGAAGAACCTGGCCTTGCCGGTGGCGCTCTACGAGCCGGACAAGAATTACGACGCGGTTCGCGACAAATGGATCGGCTTCGGGACCGCCGAATAGTGCCGGTCGGCCAAATTCCCGGATGGGGTACGCTGCTCTTTGCGTTTGCCCCGCCGAACGTTACAGTCAATCTCTGCTTTCCTCACAGGTGTGAGCGCTGATGTCCGAGGCCAAAGGTCAACAAGAACCCTCGATGGAGGAAATCCTCGCATCGATCCGTCGGATCATCGCCGAGGACAATGATACCGGGAAGCCGGCGGAAGAAGAGGCCGAAGCGCCGTCGTCACCCCCGCCACCTCCACCGCTGATCCAGGAACCCGAGCCGGAGCGGGCGCCGCCGATGGCGTTCCAGGAAGACGTACTGGAACTGACCGAGGTCGTCGAGGACGAGCCGGAGCCCGAACCGGCCTACGAACCGCCGGAGCCGTTCCAGCCGCGCCGGTTCGAAATGCCGCCGGACGAGCCGACCGAAGGATTGGTATCGCGCGCGACCGCGGCGGCATCGAGCGCCGCTTTTGCCGCCATGCACAGCCGCGCCCGCGACCGCCGCAGTGGCGACGTCTATTTGGGTGACGGTGCGGTCACGCTCGAAGAACTCGTGAAGGAACTGCTGCGGCCGCAACTGCAGGAATGGCTGGACGATCACCTGCCGGGCCTGGTCGAGCGGCTAGTGCGCGAAGAGATCGAACGGCTGGCCCGGTCCGCCAAATAAGGCGTGCGACCAGCGATCGACGGCAAACGGGTCGGCTTGCCGGCCCGTTTGCCGTCGCAGCCGACTCAGCCCGCCGCAGGCTCTGTGCCGCGCCGATCCAGCGCCGCGCGCAGCCGCTCCCGGCTGTTGGTCAGGTGCAGGCGCATGGCCGCACGGGCGGCCTCGGAATCGCCGCGGGCGATCGCCTGCTGGATCTGGGCATGTTCCTGCTGAATGCGCTGCAGATAGGCGACCTTCCCGTCCGGATCGTTCTTGAACAGGTCGAGCCGGGCACGCGGCACCAGTCGAGGTGCCAGGCCGCCATAGAGTTCGGTGAAATAATGGTTGCCCGTCGCCCGGGCGATCTCGAGATGGAAGCGCACGTCATGCTCGGCGGAACTGTCGGGCTTGCTGATACTGGCCTCCAGCGCCCCGAACGCGTGGCGAAGCGAGACCAGCTGTTCGGCGGTGCGCCGTGCGGCGGCGAGGGCGGCGGCCTCGGATTCGAGCGCGATGCGGATCTCCATCACCTGCAGCACGTCCTGGACCGTGTTGAGGTCGGCGTCCTCCAGTCGAAACCCTAGGGACGACGGCGGATCGAGCACCCAGGCGCCGCGGCCCTGCTGGGTCGCGATGCGGCCTGACGAGCGCAGGCTCGACACCGCCTCGCGTACGACCGTCCGGCTGACGCCATAGAGGGCCATCAATTCCCGTTCGGTCGGCAGCCGGTCGCCTGGCTTCAACTCGCCCTTCTCAATGCGGCCGGAGAGGTCCCGCAACACCTGGGTCGTGAGGCTGTCGCGCTGACGATGCTCGATGGAGCGGCCGAACAGGGGGGGCATGGGGCTGGCGGGTCCTCTGGCGTTGTCGCCGGTGATGGACGGCTGTTATGGGCAGCAGGCGGGCCGGGTGGCAAGCCTTCACCTGACGCTTGCCGCAAAGCGGATCGTAACATATGTCTGTTGTCGTACAAAGAAATGGCCGACAGGAGACCGACATGTCCCAGCATCCCGACTATCGCGCGCTCTTCGACCTGTCCGGGCGCGTGGCGCTGGTAGTCGGCGGCGGCTCCGGGATCGGCGAGGCGAGCGCGTTGGCGCTCGCTGCCCATGGGGCGCGGGTCGCCGTCGCCGATGTCGATATCGCCAAGGCGGAAGCCACCGTGGCGTTGATCGCGAAGCGCGGCGGCACCGCGAGCGGTCACCTGGTCGACGTGCGCGATACCGCCAGCGTCGATCGCCTGGTCGCCACCGTCCAGGCGCAGGAGGGGCGGATCGACATCCTGCTCGACATGCCCGCGATCAACATCCGCAAGCGGCTCGCCGACTATACGGACGAGGAGTTCGACCGGGTCGTCGACCTCAACCTCAAGGGCACGTTCCGCGTCGCCCGGGCCGTGGCCAAGGTCATGACCGCCCAGCGCTCCGGCTCCATGATCCTGATGTCGTCGATGCGCGGCATGAATGTCGAGCCGGGCCAGAGCATCTACGGCTCGACCAAGGCGGCGATCACCCTGCTGGTCAAGGGGCTGGCCAGCGAGATGGCCGAGCATAACGTGAGGGTCAATGCGCTGGCCCCCAGCATCATCGCCACGCCGATCAACGCCGTGATCCGCGACAATCCGGCCTGGAAGGAGGCCTATGCCTCGCGCACTGCGCTCGGGCGCTGGGGCGAGACGTCGGAAATGGCAGGGCCGATCGTGTTCCTGGCGTCCGACGCCGCCAGCTATGTCACCGGCACGACGCTCTATGCCGATGGTGGCTGGACCGTGATCGACGGGCGCTACAAGCCGCCGGTCTGATCACAGCTGCAGGATCGGCTCCAGTGGAATGCCGGCACGGGCGGCGCGCAGCGGCCCCGTATCCATGTAGACGCGTTCCTCGACGATCCTGCCGTCGCGCAGGCGGAACCTGTCGACACCGCGCCAATCGAGCCGGGCGCCGGCGATGATGCGGGTGCTCTGCCATTCGATGACGACGACGTCGTCCCCCGCCATCCAATCGAGCAATTGCCAGACAAGATCGGGAGCGGTCTGTTTTTGCAGGTCGTTAAGCCGACCGATCTCGGCGCCAGCGATCGGTCGATCGAACAGCGGGGAATGCAGCAGGCCTTCTGGATGCCAGAGCGCCAGAAAGGCTTCACCGTCCCGTGAGGCCCAGGCGGCGGCAAATTTTCGGACGAATTCCCGATGCATCGTGTCGTTCATGGTCGTCTCCCTGTCTATGGCGCGACAGTAGGGGCGCCGCTCCGTCGATGCTCGCGGGTTCCGGACGCGACTGACCGATAGATTGATCGGTCGATTCAAGATTGACCGAGGCCGATGCGCTCCGCAGCCTGCCGTTGGTTTTGGGCGCGGAGGATGCCATGGCGGAAACGACCGAGGCGGGGCGGGCTGCCCTGGCCACCCTTTGGCAAGCGGCAGGTGGCGATCCGGCCGCGCTCGACCATGTGATCCTGACCGGCGACACGGGCTTGCCGTCGTCATTCCGCATCGGATCGGTCGCCCAGGCTGCCATCGCCGCCGCCGGCCTGGCCGCGGCAGCGCTCTGGCAGGCCCGGACCGGACGCTGGCAGACGGTCTCGGTCGACGCCCGCCACGCCGCGATCGAGTTTCGCAGCGAGCGCTATCTGCAGGTCGCCGGCGCCGGGCCGGCAAGCCTCTGGGATCCGATCGCCGGCCTCTACCGGGGCGGCGACGGGCGTCCTGTCCGGCTGCACACGAATTTCCCGCATCATCGGCAGGTGGTCCTCGACCTGCTGCAGTGCGCGCCGACCCGCGAGGCTGTACAGGCAGCACTCGATCCTTGGGAATCCATCGCGTTCGAACAGGCCGCGATGGAGCGTGGTGGAGTGGTCGCGGCGCTGCGGACGCCGGAGGAATGGGCCGGCCATGAGCAGGCGAGGGCGCTCCGGACCCTCCCGGTCCTAACGATCGAGCGGATCGGCGAGGCATCGCCCCGACCGCTGCCCACCGGCGCGCGGCCGCTGTCGGGACTGCGCGTACTCGATCTGACGCGGATCATCGCCGGCCCGGTCGCAGGGCGCGCCCTGGCCGCCTATGGCGCCGACGTCATGCTGATCTCGGCGCCCGGCCTGCCGTTCATCGACTGGCTGGTCAAGGATACCGGACGCGGCAAGCTGTCCGCTTATGCGGATCTCGCGACTTCGGCGGGGCGCGCGGATCTGGGACGGCTGCTCGATACGGCCGACGTCTTTATCGACGGCTTCAGGCCCGGCGCCACCGCAGATCGGGGTTTCGGCCCGGAGGCGGCGGCCGACCGCCGTCCGGGCATCGTCTATGTCTCGCTGTCCGCCTATGGCCACGCCGGTCCGTGGGCGGCACGACGGGGGTTCGATTCGCTCGTCCAGACCGTCAGCGGCTTCAATCACGCGGAAGGGGCGGCGGGTATGGACGGGCCGAAGGAACTGCCCTGCCAGGCGCTCGATCACGCCGCCGGCTATCTGATGGCGTTGGGCGCCATGGCGGCGCGGTTGCGCCAGGCGCGCGAGGGCGGCAGCTGGCTGGTGCGGGTCTCGCTCGCCCAGACCGGACGCTGGATCTGGCAGCAGGGCCGGCTCGACCATGGCTTCGCCATTCCCGAGCCGTCACCGGCGGAGATCGAGAGTTTCAGCGAGACGGGCGCATCACCGTTCGGCGAGATCCGGGCGATCCGTCACGCCGCCCAGCTTGCCGAAACGCCGGCGGGGTGGCGGCGGCCGACCGTCCCGCTCGGCTCGGACGTGCCGTCCTGGCCGTGAGTCTTATTGCGGGCCCAGCTTGGCGATGAGTTCGGCCAGCGCGTCGCACTCGGCCGGCTTGAGATCGGACAGGGGCGGACGGACCGGGCCGCCCGGGTGGCCGACCAGGGTGGCGCCGGCCTTGATGATGCTTACGGCGTAACCCTGTTGCCGATTGCGGATGGCGAGATAAGGGAAGAAGAAATCCCGCAGCAGCCGGCCGCAGGTGGCATGGTCGTCCGTCATGACCGCCTGGTGGAACTCGAGCGCGGTCCTGGGAATGAAATTGAACACGGCCGAGGAGTAGGTCGGCACGCCCATCGCCTTGTAGGCCTGGGCATAGACTTCGGCAGTCGGCAGGCCGCCCAGATAAGTCAGCCGGTCGCCGATGGTGTTCCAGATCGAGACCATCGCCTCGATCTCGCCGACGCCATCCTTGAAGCCGATCAGGTTCGGGCAATCTTCGACCAGGCGAACCATCGTGTCGGCGGTCAGCTTGCAGGTGGCGCGGTTGTAGACGATGACGCCGAGCTTGGTCGACCGGCACACCGCGGTGATGTGGGCGCGCAAGCCATCCTGGCTCGCCTCGGTCAGGTAATGCGGCAGCAGCAGCAGGCCGGCGGCACCGATCCGCTCCGCCTCGCGGGCATACTCGATCGCGGTCCGCGTGCCGTAGCCGGCGCCGGCGATGATCGGCGTCTTGCCGCGGCAGGCCTCGACGGCACTGGTGATGACGGCGCTGTATTCCGGCAGGGTCAGCGAGAAGAATTCTCCGGTACCGCCGGCCGCGAACAGGGCGGAGACCTTGTAGGCAGACAGCCACTCGAGCCGCGCGGCATAGGATTTGGCATCGAAATCGCCTGCGGCGTCGAAATCGGTCACCGGGAACGACAGGAGGCCGGTCGGGATGGTCGCCTTCAGTTCTTCCGGCGACATCAGGGAGGGCATGGGTCGACTCCTGGCGAGAGGGCGGCGCCTCGTGCCGAGGCTGCTCGCGTTAAACATAAGACATCGTACAAGTTGCCGGGCGAGACGACAAGGCTCGCATCTTTCAAAAATCAGGATGCGGATGCCTCCAATGCCCGGCCGACGCTTGTCGGCCATGAGCCGCTGGCTTATGGACATGGCGATCATGTCCGATCCCGCGATCCTCCCGACCGGCAGCAACCGGCCGCTGCGCCGTCCCGACGAGCTGGTCGGGGCCGGGCTCGTGCCGCCCGACCGCTTGGCGGTTCTGGAACGGGTCGCGGCGCGCTACGCGGTGGCGATCACGCCAGCGATGGCCGACCTGATCGATCCGGCCGATCCGAACGACCCGATAGCCCGCCAGTTCGTTCCGGATGCGGCCGAACTCGATCATCGACCGGAAGAACTGGCCGACCCGATCGGCGACCATCGCCATTCGCCGGTCAAGGGCATCGTCCATCGCTACCCCGACCGGGTATTGCTGAAACCATCCCACGCCTGTCCGGTCTATTGCCGCTTCTGCTTTCGGCGCGAGATGGTCGGTCCAGGCGGCGAGGCGTTGACGCCGGCTGAATTCGCGCAAGCGGTCGGCTACATCGCCGCGCATCCGGAGATCTGGGAAGTCGTCATCACCGGCGGCGACCCGCTGATGCTGTCGCCGCGTCGCCTCGGTGAACTGGTCCAGGCATTGTCGGCCATTCCCCATGTCGAGGTCGTCCGGTTCCACAGCCGGGTGCCTATCGTCGATCCAGGGCGCATCGATGCCGCGCTGATCGCGGCGCTGGCGACCGACAAGGCGCTATGGGTCGCGGTGCATGCCAACCACGCCCGCGAACTGGGTGACGCGCAAGCAGCGGCTTGCCGGCGCCTCAGCCGGGCCGGCATCCCGCTGCTCGGCCAGACCGTGCTGCTGAAAGGCGTGAACGACGATGTTGCTGCTCTGACCCAGCTGTTCCGGCGGCTGGTCGCGTTGCGGATCAAGCCTTACTACCTGCACCATGGCGATTTGGCGCCCGGGACGGCGCAGTTCCGCACGACGATCGACGAAGGGCAGGCGCTGATGCGCGCATTGCGCGGCGCGATATCCGGCTTGTGCCAGCCGACCTACGTGCTGGATATCCCGGGTGGCCACGGCAAGGCGCCGATCGCGCCCGGTTTCCTCGAACGGACCGGGGCCGGGCAATGGCTGGTGACCGATTTTCGCGGCGAGACCCACCTTTATCCGCCCCCGGTGCCCGTCGAGCGCTGAAATCGGGAAAGATGTCCGCGCCGCAACCGGTAAAGCCCCTTGTCTCGGCCGCGCCGGAACGGACATGCTAGGTCCTCGTCGATGCGGACGGCTGGCGTGCCGCCCTTGATGCGAGAGGCCGATTGAAACAGAACACCCTGTATCTTCCATCGACCTTCGAGGAGCGGGGAACCGCGGCGCCTTTCACGACGCCCATGTTCATTCTGAGCCGCGTCCGCCCGGACGAGCGCCAGGGGCTGGTCCTGTTGCTGCCGAGCTTCGGCGGCACCGAAGGGTCCTATGTCGTGCCTTGGAGCGCGGTGCAGGAGATCGGCGGCATGTCGACCCACGACCGGGCCCTGCATGAGGAGATCCTGGCGACCAAGGCGACATCGCCCGACCAGATGCGCGCGGCCGCGTTCAAGGTGGCCTTGACCGGGCTGGCCGGGCCGGCAGCGGCCGAGGCCGCCAGGAAGGCGATGGATGAGGACCAGAAAAAGGTCGACGAGACCCATATCCTGCTGATCCTGGCGCTGCTGACCTCGTCGGGGATGACCAGCCAGGAGCTGATGCAGACCAATCCCGAGAGCGACGAATGGCGGGTCAAGACCAAGGCCATGCTGGCCAAAGCGGCCGAAGACTACGGCATCGACACCGACCAGATCTATTATCGCATCGGTGAGCTGAGCCGCATGCTGGCCCCGGTCGGCCTCGCGATTTCGCGGCAGGAAGCGCGTCTTAGGCAGATGCTGCAGGGGTTAGGCGAATTTCGGCAGTCGATCGCGGAGTGGGCCGAGCAGGACCTCTCGGAAATGGCCGATTTCGCGGGCTTCGCCGCCGGTGCCGCTGACCTGACGCTCGACATGGCCGGCAAGATGTTCCGAAAGCTCGACGCTGCGGTCAACGACATCGGCGCGGTGGTGCGCGATTGGCCGACCCAAGGTCCGCTCGCCAATCATCTGGCGAGCCGCCTCTCGTGGCTGCTCGACGGCTGGGAATTCATCATCGAGCTTTGGCTGAGCCTGGCCGACGAGCCGGTCGATGCGCAGCGCGACGGCGTCGCCAACCTCATGCGGATCCTGCCGCTCATCCCGCGCAACGAGAGCGAGGAGGATGGCGATGACGTGGCCAAGCGGCACGAGGCTTTCCAGCGCAGGCGCTTGCAGGCCCATGTCGACTGGCGCACCGGAAAGTACGACGTCGAACTCGTTTCCCGGATCGAGCAGATCAAGGCAAAGGCGACAGAATGAACGACCTCGACAAGACTGTTGGGATCAACCAGACCGTCGCCGCCGTCCTCGATCTGGAACGGCCGCTGGAGCACATTTCCGAAGCGAAGTTCCGCGAGGTCGCCAAACTTCTGGAAGAGGTGCACGAGCAGCCGGGCGTGCAGCAGATCCTGGACCATGTCCGGCCGCGTCTCGCCAAGCTGCGCCCGGGCCGCAAGCCCAATCTGCAACGGCTGTTCTACCTGCCGCTCGAAGATCTGCTGGTCGGGGACACCACCTCGCCGGACAACGGCCTGCTGCCACGTCATCTGCCCGCTCTGGTCTGGCGATATGTGGTGAAAACCGGCGATGCGTCGATGCGCAAGCAATTGGAAGACGCCCTGCGCCGCGTCAAGGCCGGCGACCATGAGGGCCAGGTGGTGATTGCCAAGCGGCTCTGGCCGTGGGCGGCTGCCGTCCTCGCCAGCCTCCTCGCCGACCCGGCCGGCGCCAGGGCCATGCTCGGTGCCGCTGCCGGACTGCTCGACGAACTGCTCGAAATCTCGGCGCTGCTGCATGTCGCCGAAGCGGTCGACAAGCTGAAGGCGGACCTGCCGCCCCGGCCGATCCGCGGGCTGGGCGACGAGCAGATGGGCCTGATCCGGCGGATCATCGCCGACGGGGCTGCCGGCGATGCCCAGAAGACCTATGTGATGGTGCTGCTCGTCATGGTGCGCATGGCGAAGCGGGCCAGTTTTCTGGAAAGCATCATGGGCATGACCCTCGGGCTGTCGGGGGCCGACAAGCCGGCGGTCTATTCGCGCCTGTCGCGGCTGCTCATGACCGAGATCAACGACCAGGCCGAGCAGTTGATCGCCACAGACCGGGAAAACCTGGTCGGTCTCGCGGATGGCGCGCGGACGCTCGTCAATGGCGTGGTCGCGGCCGAAAAGGCGCTGAAGAACGATCCGAAGGCGCGCCGACAGCTGAGCGAGATGCGCAAGACCGCGGAGAAGACGGTGACCCAGGTCGTGGGCACCGCACAGGGCACGGTGGCGGCCGCGATCGCCATCGGTCCCGGCGCGCCGCTCGACTCGCTGATCAAGACGGAAAACAGCATCCTGGCGCTGCGGAAATGCCAGACCTTCGCCAGCCAGATCGGCCTCGACCGCGCCGTCACCGGGGCGCTGGGTGGCATCGTCGGCGAGGTTCGCCAGAAGGCCGACAAGCTGTTTGCCGCCGTCGGGGGCAAGGGCGCTCCGGTACCGGCCCGCCAGGAGGCGGAGCAGCAGATGTATTGGGCGGTCCGCATGACCGAGCTGGCCGGCAATCCGGACGACGCGGACAAGATCCGGCGTGAGGGCCTGCGCGCGATCGGCTGACCGGTCAGCCGATCTCCAGGACGACCGGCGTGTGGTCGGACGCTTTTTCCTGGCCGCGCGGATGCTTGTCGATCTCGCAGCCTATCGCCCGGTCGCTCGCCCGTGGCGACAGCAGGAAATGATCGATCCGCAGCCCCTCGTCGCGATACCAGCGGCCGGCCTGGTAGTCCCAGAACGAATAGCGATGCGGCTCGTCGTGGAATACCCGGTACGCCTCGGTCAGCCCCAGATTCAGCAGCGCACGGAATTTGGCGCGGCTCTCCGGGCGGCACAGCGCATCCTCGCGCCAGCCGACCGGGTCATACACGTCATCGTCGGTCGGACAGATGTTGTAGTCGCCGGCCAGCACGAACGGCTGCTCGGTCGCGAGCAGGGCCGCGGCATGGGCATGGAGCCGGTCCATCCAGCCGAGCTTGTAGGGATATTTCTCGGTCCCGACCGGATTGCCGTTCGGCAGGTACAGCGACGCGATGCGCAGGTCCTGAACCGTGCCCTCGACATAGCGCGCCTGCTCGTCGGTCGGGTCGCCCGGCAAGCCGAACATGACGTCCTCGACCGGGTGGCGCGACAGCAGGGCGACGCCGTTGTAGCTCTTCTGCCCCAGCACATGCGCCTCGTATCCGGCGCCCTCGATTTCGAGCCGCGGGAAATCCGGGGTCTGGCACTTGATCTCCTGCAGGCAGACCACGTCGGGCTGCGCTTCGGCCAGCCAGGCCAGTACGTTCGGCAGGCGTGCCTTCAGCGAATTGACGTTCCAGGTGGCGATCTTCAACGGCGGAGCTCCGGACAGCGAGGGCTAAGGCCAACAGGATCGTGGGCGGGAGGCGCTGTCAAGCGCACCCTCAGCGACAGCCCGCGATATGGGTGGCGCCCGGTTGGGTACCGAAACACACGCTCGCGTTGGTTCCTGGCGCCGCCTGGTCGGACAGAAGATCGGCTACCGGCGACGCTGGCGCTTCCGGTCCGGTGGCGGCGGCCGCGGCAGGCGGGTGATAGCCATGGGAACCGGCGAGGGATTGCCAACGATGCGCCTCTGCCGGATCGGCCGGCACGCCGCGACCGAGCTGGTAGGCACGGGCGAGATTCGCCATGGCGATCGCGAAGCTCTGCGCCGCGGCACGGCGAAACCAGCGGACGGCCTCGACCGGGTCGGCCGTCACACCCCGGCCCTGGTCATAGAGGAAGCCCAGGTAATTCTGCGCCTCGGCCAGGTTGCCGGCATCGGCGGCCATGCGGATCCATTTGACGGCTTCGCCATCGTTGCGGATGCCGTCGGCCAGGCCCTGCGCGGCGATCAGGCCCAGGCGATAGGCCGCTTGCGGGATGTTGCGGTCGACCGCGCGGCGATACCAGCGCAGCGCCTCGGGATAGTTGCGCGGCACGCCCTGGCCCTGTTCGTAGAGGGCGGCCAGATGCGTCATGCCGTTGCCGTCCCCGGCTTCGGCCGCCCGATGGTAGAGCTCGAACGCCAGGAGATAGTTGCGCGGCAGCCCGCGGCCCCGCTCGTGAAACCGTCCCAAAGCGTCGAGCGCGGGGGGATAGCCCCGGTTGGCCGCCCGTGCCAGGTAGTCGAGCGCCACCGCATCGCCGGCGCCCGTGACATGGCCATTCTGGACGCACAATGCGTACTGATACTGCGCGATGGCCAGTCCCTGGTCGGCCGCCTGCTTGTACAGCGCCACGGTCTGGGCGAACGGCGGCACGGTGCCCAGCCCGCGGTCATGCAGGAATGCCAGGTCGTATTGCCCCATGGCGAAGCCCTGCAGGGCCGACAGGCCGAACCATTTCTCGGCCTCGGCATAGCTGCGCGGCACGCCCAGGCCCGACTCGTAGAGGCGGCCCAGATTGTTCTGATCCGAAGCACCGCCGTTCAAGGCCGACAGGCGATACCATTTCGCGGCTTCGGTATAATCGAGCGGCACGCCGTGGCCGGTCTCATAGACCCAGCCCAGCTCGTTTTCCGCCGTGTTATTGCCCGCGAGCGCGTAGCGCTGCACCACCGGCAGCCCGGCCGAGACGTTGCCGGCGTCGAGCGCCTTGATGGCCTGGGTCAGTTCGACGGGGTCGGCGGCAAGGGCAGGGGTGGCCACCGCCATCGCGGCGAGCAGGCTAGCCCGCCAGGTCCATCGCCCGGTCATGCCGGTGGTTCCGCCCCGCGCCCGAGCGACGACGGCAACCGCCGGGTCCGGATCAGATCGAAAAGGACATGCCGCAGCCGCATGACGAGCTGGCGTTCGGATTGCGCATCTGGAACTGGGCCCCCGACAGATCCTCGACGAAATCCAGTTCGGCGCCGGCCAGCAGGTCGAGCGACGTGTCGTCGATCACCACCTTGGCCCCATCGCGCTGGAATTCGTGGTCGTCGGCCTGACGCTCGGTCGAGAGCTCGAAGTTATATTGAAAGCCCGAGCAGCCGCCGCCCGACACGCCGACGCGCAGGAAGGCGTCCGCACCACCGCCCGTCGCGACCTTTTGAATGCGCCGCGCCGCGGTTTCGCTGATCAGAAGCTGCCGGGTCCCGGCCACGCCGCTTTCGGCCATCGTCGAAATCTCCACCCGCCACGCGGGATTGAGGTTTATCTCGCTCCACTATGTAAGGCGCCTTGCGCCAAAACCCAAGCGCTCGACGCGCAGGGCTGCTTGGGGCTAGGGTCGAGCCGGCAACCGGATGGGGATGGACCAAGGAATATGATGCGCTGGCAGGAGCTGTTGTCGACCCGGCGGCTGGGGCAGAGCGGACCGCGCCGGACCGACGATCACCGCTCCCCGTTCGAGATCGACGTCGACCGTTTCGTGTTCTGCAGCGCGTTCCGGCGCCTGCAGTCGAAGATGCAGGTCCATGGCCCGTCGCTGCATTCCGACCAGCCAGGCGACTATGTGCGCAACCGCCTGACCCATTCGCTGGAGGTGTCGCGCGTCGGGCGTAGCCTGGGCCAGATCGCCGGGCAGTACCTGATCCAGCGCGGGTTGGTCCAGGGCATCAGCGCTGCCGACGTCGGCCACATCGTCTCGGGTGCCGCGATCAGCCACGACGTGGGCCAGACCCCATTCAGCCACCAGGGCGAACAGTCGATCTCGGCTTGGTGGACCAGCAGCCCGATCGCGGCCGAGGTGCTGGCCGGCCTGCCGCCGGAATGGGCCTGGGAGTTGACCCGCTTCGAAGGCAATGCCTTCGGCTTCCGCCTGCTCACCCGCCTCGAAGGCTGGCAGCCGAACGGCGGGCTGCAGCTGACCTGCGCCACGCTGGCCGCCTTCTCGAAATATCCCTGGTCCGGCGTGCTGCCGCCGGAACGCCGACCGCACCCCATGAAATACGGCATCTTTGCCACCGAACTCGACCTGTTCCGCGAGGTCGCGGAGGCGACCGGCCTGATCGAGCGCGAGCCGGGCATCTGGTGCCGCCATCCGCTGGCCCACCTGACCGAGGCCGCCGACGATATCTGCTATCGCATCGTCGATATCGAGGATGCGGTCCAGATCGGCGCCCTGCCGTTCGTCGAGGCGGAGGAGCTGCTGGCGCCGCTCGCCGACAGCCAGGCGGCCGAATATGCCAGCCTGGTCGGCGTCGAGCGCAAGCTGACCTACCTGCGCGCCCGGGCGATCTCGACGCTCATCACCGATACGCTCGAGGTCTGGCGCGACCTGCACGACCAGATGCTGGCCGGCGCGCCGATCCCGCCCCTGCTCGACGGCTCCACGCACAAGCCCCAGCTCGACCGGATCGAGGGCATCACGCGCAGCAAGATCTACCGCGGCGAACGACGGGCCGAGACCATGCTGATCGCCAGCCGGACCATCGACATGCTGCTGGACGGCATCGCCGGCATGCTGCTGCGCCGCGAGGCGACGACAGAAGATGCGGAACTGGCGATCCGCGACCATGCGGTGCTCGAACTGCTCAACCGCGGCCGCGACCCGACCCACCCGCTATCGCGCAACCGCACGGTCTGGGTGCGCGAGATGATGGATACCGTCGCGTCATTGACCGACCATGCGGCCATTCGGATGGCCAAGATCATCGCGGGCGGGCTCGGCGCGTAGAGCCGGGGACGGGTGCGGAGACCTCCCAGTCAGGCGTCTTGACGATGGTTTGCCGGCACGGAATTCGGTACCGCCACGGAGAGGCCTCGCACTTTTCTTGACGACGATTGCCCCGGCAGGTGCCGCAATTTGACGGTTTTCACCGTCACAGGTTGCGCTATGGTGTGGCCGTCCTGAACGGAGAGGCCAAGATGCCCGAGACCAAGCCGGATGCGCCGCTCGACCTATCCTTGTTCGATGATCCGGCCCCGCCGCCGACCGGTCAGGTGCTGGTGCCCCAGTCGCCATCCGCCCACGCGGTGACCTCGGCCGACCCGCGGCTGCAGCCGGAACCGGCGCTGGAACGCCTGGTCGAAGTCGCGAACCTGAGTGCCGACGATCTGGCCGCCGCCCAGCAATCCGCCGCCAAGGTCGATTTCCGGAAGACCGCCAGCCTGCTGTCTCATGGCGACGGCGTGCTGGCCGAGATCGCCCAATCGTCGCGAATGCTGCTCGACGGTGTCCGGCTCGGCGATGCCGGCGAGGTCGGCCGCATCGCGGCGACGGTGATCGACGGCGTCAAGATCCTGCGCATCGAGGATCTTCAGGCAGAATCCGCGGAGGGCCACATGGCGCCGCGCAAAGGGCTGCTCTCAAAGCTGCTCGGCGTCGCGGCCGATGCCCATACCGCCTTCAAGGGCTTTCAGGAGAACCGGAAGAAATTTCTCGACCTGATGGATGGCGAGCAGGCCAAGGCGCGGAAGACCAAGGCCGATCTCGCGGTGTCGATCGAACTGCTGGACCAGCAGGCGCTGGCGATCCGGCGCAGTCTGCATGGACTGAAGATCGAGATCGCCGCCGGGCAGCTGGCACTCGACCGAGGGCAGGAGGAGTTGGAGGCGCTGCGGCTCAATGCCGTCGCCACCGGTGATCCGGCCGATGCCGCCGACGTGCTGGAGGTCCGCAGCGCGCTCGCCAACTTCCGCGGCAAGATCGCGGAGATGCGCGAGAACCTGGTTGGCTCGGCCCTGCTGATCCCGATCATCGGCCAGAACAAGCAGGCGGCCGAGACCCGGCTGATGAAGATCTCCAACGGCATGCTCGTCGTCATCCCGCGCCTGATGGCGGTGGCGTCCCAGGCGGTGGTGCAGGTCGACATACGCCATGCGGCGGCGGAGTCGGAAAAGCTCGACGAGGCGGCGCGGCAGATCACCCTACTGGCGTCCAGGGGAGCCCATGACGCCGCCACCTCGGCGGCGCGCAGCCTGGGCGGCGACCAGCGCAACATCGACGTGCTGGCCCAGGTCGCCGACGAGGCGATCAAGTCCATGCATGAGGTGATCGACATCGAGCGCGATGTCGCGGCCGGCGACCGAGATCGCGAGGCGAAGCTTTCGGCGATTCGCGACCGCCTGGTGATCGGCATGCAAGGCGTCAACCAGCACGCGGTCCAGCTATGAGCGAGGCCAGCCGGAACATCGATTTCGACATGCAGGCAGCCTGGCTGCGGCGTTTCAAGGCGGATGCCGAAAGCAACCTCAAGGCCTTCGCCTTGCGCTTGAAGGAGGCGATGCCCGAACTGGTGACCATCCACGAGAGTCGCGGCCTGTTCCGGGCGGCGAAGGTGACGGGCGTCACCGTCGAACTCGGCGAAAGCCGCTATCTGCTGGAGATCGCCGGCGGCCATCTCAACGCCAGTGTCGCCATGGTCGTGCGCGGCATCACGCTCAGTACCAAGCGGATCGACCCGGGCGACTGGTTCGCCCGCCTCGCGGCGGAGACCCAGGCGGCAAGCGAGCATGCCAAAGCATTGAGCCAATCCCTCTCCGGCTTCATGGCGGGCTGACATGAGCTTCTTCAATCTCTTCCGCAGGGCCGACCCGGGTTCGGCCGCGGTGCAGGCGGAGAACGAACTGCGCCGGGCGGATATCGTCGACAGCCTGCAGCACGGCCGGGTCCCGACCGCGACGCGGGCCCGGCTCGAAGGGTCTCGAAACGGCACGCTGCCCTGGACGGCGACCCTGAGCCCCGCGGAATTGCTGATCGCGCGCTCGCATGGGCTGAAGCCGGTCGCCTCCGTCTCGGCGACCTGCTGGCTGCACCATGGCTGGTCCTGGACCGAAGGCCATGCCCAGGGCTGGGAGATGGCGCTGCGGCGCTTGCGTGAGGAGGCAAAGGCGGCCGGCGCCAATGCGGTGCTCGACGTGAAGATGCGCACCATCCCGCTCGGCGTCGAGAACAGCACCGATTTCACGCTGATCGGTACCGCCGTCCGGGTCGAGGGCCTGCGGCCGAGCGACCACCCGATCGTCGCCACGGTGCCGGCACTGGAATTCGTCAAGCTGCTCGAAGCCGACGTGGTTCCGACCGGTATCGCCATCGGGGCCAAATATCATTGGCTGACCGACTGGCGCGGCGCCACCAACCAGGCGTGGCTGGGCAATCAGGAGACCAAGATCCTCAGCAATTTCTGGGAGATGATCCGCAGGGACGCCCATGCCGAGATGCGGCGCAGCGCCAAGAGCCAGGGCAACGGCGTGCTGGCTCACGTCAATTTCAGCCAGCTGTTCGAGCGCGAGGATGGCAAGGCGAAGCGCTTCCTCGGTCGGCACATCGTCATCGCCACGACGGTCGACGCCAGGGACGACGTGCAGATCGCCCACGACATCCAGATGGTGGTGGACATGCATGCCGGGGCGACGCCGTTGACCGGCACCCGGCCGCACCACCAATCCTATGCATCGAACGAACGAGAGGGAGGGATCTAGCCCCATGTCGAAGGATATTCCGGTCCACGCCAAGGAGCGCCTCAAGGGCCTGCGCCATGCCGGCAGTTCTTCCGGCGTCTTCACGTCGGATTTCTCGGTCAATGAGTTCCTGCTGGTGCGCAAGGCCGGGTTCGAGCCGGTCGGGCTCTGCGTCGGCACCTGCGTCTATCACGTCGGCATCCAGTACGGCAGTTGGAGCAAGAACCAGGAACTCGATGTCCTGTCGAAGGCGATGTACCACGCGCGTGAACTGGCCATGTCGCGCATGCGCGCCGAGGCCGCGGCGATGGGTGCCGACGGCATCGTCGGCGTCAAGCTGACGATCAAGCGCCTGGAATGGGACGAGCATCTGCTGGAGTTCATTGCCATCGGCACCGGGGTGGTGCATAGCGCCGGCCATCGCGGCTTCCGCGCCCATGACGGCGGGCCGTTCACCTCGGACCTGTCCGGGCAAGATTTCTGGTCGCTGCTCCATGCCGGCTACCGCCCGGTCGAGATGGTGATGGGCAGCTGCGTCTATCACGTGGCCCACCGCGGCATGCTCGCCAGCATCGGCACAGCCGGCAGCAATGTCGAGCTGGAGAATTATACATCGGCCATGTACGAGGCCCGCGAGATCGCGGTCGAGCGCATGCAGGCCGAAGCCTCGGCCGCCAAGGCCGAAGGCGTCGTCGGCGTCGACATCCATGAGGGCAGCCATGGCTGGAAGACCCATGTGATCGAGTTCTTCGCGATCGGCACCGCCGTGCTGCCGCTCGATGAGGAGATCGCGCCGGACAAGATCGCCGATCCGATCATGGTGCTGTCGGTCAACGATTGACGGTGAAGCATCGGGCCGGGGCGGGTTCGGGCTGGGTCGCAACTGCCGTTCTTCAAACTCGATCGAATTTGCCCTAAAGTGCCGCCCGTTCCGCGGCATGACCCGCGAAGACCTGGGTCAGCCAGTCGATGAACACCCGCACGCGGGGCGAGAGTTGGCGGCTTTGCGGATACAGCAGCGAGACCGGCAGGGGAGCGGACGGGAAATCCTCCAGCACGGCCACCAAGCTGCCGGCGCCCAGGTCCGCCTCGACATGGTAGCGCGGCACCTGGATCAGCCCCAGGCCCAGCTTGGCCGCGACCACGTTGGTTTCGGCGCCCATGACCGAGAGGGTCGCGGGCAGGGTGAGGCGGCGCATCACGCCGTCGACCTGAAAGGCGAGCGGAAAAAAGCTGCCGGTCGCCGAGGAGACGAAGCCGATCATGCGATGGTCGGCGAGATCGTCCGGCGTGGCCGGCACGCCATGGCGCGCCAGATAGTCCGGGCTGGCGCAGGTCACTTCCTCCAGCACGGCGACGCGGCGGGCGATCATGGTGCTGTCCTGCAGATCGCCGACGCGCAGCACGCAGTCGATGCCTTCGCGCACCAGATCGACCAGCCGGTCGCCCTCGCTCAGGTGCAACTCCAGTTCCGGATAGCGCGCTAGGAACGCCGGCAAGGCGGGCAGGACGAAATGCCGCGCCAAGGTGCCGTGGACGTCGACGCGCAACAGGCCGCGCGGCACGGCGTCACCGAAGGCGGCCTCGGCATCCTCGACGTCGGCGATGATCGCCAGGCAGCGCCGATGATAGGCCTCGCCGTCCAAGGTCGGGGTGACCTGCCGCGTGGTCCGCTGCAGCAGGCGCACGCCGAGGCGCGCCTCCAGCTGCTGTACCACTTCGGTTACCGTCGAGCGGGGCAATCCCAGGTCCTGGGCCGCCAGCGTGAAGCTGCGGCGCTCGACGATCCGGGTAAACAGGCGCATGGCGTCGAACCGGTCCATGAGACCTCCACTATTCGGCATTTCCGAATAGTGTTGCCGAATTTGGCCTGATTATCCAGCCGGTCCGAAAGCTCATATTCCTCCCACGCCCACAGCAACGGAGGAAATCATGAACCAGCGAGCCAAGGTCGCCATCGTCACCGGCGCGTCCCGCGGCATCGGTGCGGCGGTCGCGACGCGCCTCGCCAAAGACGGCTTCACCGTCGTCGTCAATTATTCGGGCGATGCCGTGCCGGCCGAGGCTCTGGTCGCGGAGATCGAGGCAGCCGGCGGCCATGCGCGCGCCGCCCAGGCCGACGTCGGCGACCCGGCCGCCGTCCGTCGCCTGTTCGACACGGCCGAGGCCGCGTTCGGCGGCATCGACGTCCTGGTCAACAATGCCGGTATCATGGCGCTCGGCAATCTGGCCGAGGTCGACGATGCGGCGTTCGACCGGCAGATCGCGGTCAACCTCAAAGGCACCTTCAACACGCTCCGCGAGGCCGCCCGGCGGCTGCGCAACGGCGGCAGGATCGTCAATTTCTCGTCGAGCGTGGTCGGGCTGCTGCAGCCGACCTATGGCGTCTATGCCGCAACCAAGGCGGCGGTCGAAGCCATGACCAGCATCCTGGCCAAGGAACTGCGTGGCCGCGACATCACGGTCAATGCCGTCGCCCCTGGGCCGACCGCGACCGATCTGTTCCTGAAGGGCAAGCCGCAGGACCTGGTCGATCGCCTGGCCAAGCTCGCCCCGTTGGAGCGCCTGGGGCAGCCGGAAGATATCGCCGCGACGGTGGCGATGCTGGTCGGTCCTGACGGCGGCTGGATCAACGGCCAGACACTGCGCGCCAATGGCGGCATCATCTGATCCCGGCGCGCGTCAGGTCGCCTCGCCGCCGACCGGTCCCCAGAACATGACCCAGGCGGCGAAGCCCGGCGAGCAATCCTCGAAACGGTGCTCGACGCCGGCGGCGACGAACAGCGCGTCGCCGGTAACGCAGGCGACACGCTCGCCGGCGCGCCGGAACCAGCCTGCGCCGGCGGCGACCACGTAGAGTTCATCCTGGTCGTGCGGCGTCTGGAGATCCGGCATCGGCGGAACGTAATAGCGCAGCGAGAAGCTGCCGTGTTTCGCCAGCAGGGCCGAGGCGCGGCCGGGCTCGTTCGGCGTCGTTCGGGCGAGCGTCAGCGGAATGAGGGCAGGGGGTGTCTCGATCATGGCTTCATCGTGACAGGCGGACGCCGCGGTCGGGAGGACCGGAATCGCGCGGGCGATCGAACCTCTCGGGCTTGGCCGCGTCGAAAATGCAAGGCCCCGCTGCCCCAGACCCTATGGACGGGACGGTCGTTCTTCCCTAGGAAAGAGGCAGTTTCGGCACGCTTCCGGCTCGGCCGTTCCGGTCCGACCGGCCCGTGCGTCCAGAATTGGGTCCGTCGCCTCGATGAACGTGTTTTCCTACTTCCATGCCGAGATCGTCGATGCGCTCGGCAAGCTCGCCGCCGCCGGTCGGTTGCCGATGGGACTCGACCTCGCGAAGCTCGTGGTCGAGCCGCCGCGCGATGCGGCGCATGGCGACCTGTCGACCAATGCGGCCATGGTGCTGACCAAACAGGCGGGCATGCCGCCGCGCGCGGTCGCCGAACTGCTGGCCGAGGCGCTGCGCGCGCATCCGGCCGTGACCGAGGCGACGATCGCCGGTCCGGGCTTCCTCAACTGGCGCCTCACGGACCGGTTCTGGCAGGAGCGGCTCAAGGACGTGCTGGCCGCCGGCCCGGCCTACGGCGCGTCGGAGATCGGCCGTGGCATCAAGGTCAACGTCGAGTACGTCTCGGCCAACCCGACCGGACCGATGCATGTCGGCCACGCCCGCGGCGCCGTGTTCGGCGACGCGCTGGCCAGCCTGCTGGTCAAGGCGGGCTTCGACGTCTGCCGCGAATATTACATCAACGACGCCGGTGCCCAGGTCGACGTGCTCGCCCGCTCGGCCTACCTGCGCTATCGCGAGGCGCTGGGCGAGGAGATCGGCGAGATCCCGCCGGGCCTCTATCCGGGCGACTATCTGAAGGCGGCGGGGCAGGCGATCGCGGCGCGCGACGGCGACAAGTGGCTGGGCAAGGACGAGGCGGAATGGCTCGTGCCGGTCCGGTCGCTCGCGATCGACGCCATGCTGGTCATGATCAAGGATGATCTGGCCAGCCTCGGGGTGAAGCACGACGTGTTCACGTCCGAACGCGCGCTGCATGAATCGGGTGCGGTCGACCGGACGCTGGCGACGCTCGAAGCGGCCGGCCTCATCTATACCGGCGTGCTGGAGCCGCCCAAGGGCAAGACGCCGGACGATTGGGAGCCGCGGCCGCAGACCCTGTTCGCCGCCACCCGGTTCGGCGACGACGTCGATCGCCCCTTGAAGAAATCGGATGGCGCCTGGACCTATTTCGCCGCCGACATCGCCTATCACCTGGACAAGTATCGGCGCGGCTTTAGCCGGCAGATCGACGTCTGGGGTGCCGACCATGGCGGGTACGTCAAGCGCATGCAGGCCGCTGTGAGCGCGATCACCGACGGCAAGGGTGCGCTCGACGTCAAGATCTGCCAGCTCGTCCAGCTGCTGGACAATGGCGAGCCGGTCAAGATGTCGAAGCGGTCCGGCACGTTCGTGACCCTGCGCGAGGTGGTCGACGAGGTCGGCAAGGACATCGTCCGCTTCATGATGCTGACGCGGAAGAACGACCAGACGCTCGATTTCGATTTCGCCAAGGTGGTCGATCAGTCGCGCGACAACATGGTCTGGTACGTCCAGTACGCCCATGCCCGCGCCCAATCGGTGCTGCGCCGCGCCAGATCCGAGGATACGGTCTCCGACCTGTCGACCACGGCTCTGGCCGTGGCGGACCTGGCGCCGCTGGTCGATCCTTCCGAGGTGGCACTGATCCGCCTGCTGGCCGGCTGGCCGCGGCTGATCGAGAGCGCCGCCGAGGCGCACGAGCCCCATCGCCTGGCGTTCGCCCTCTATGAGATCGCCGCCCAGTTCCACAGCCTGTGGAACAAGGGCAAGGACGATGCCGGCCTGCGCTTCGTGCTGGCCGACGATGCCAAGACGACGCTGGCGCGTCTGGCCCTGGTGCAGGCGGTCGGTTTCGTGATCGCTTCGGGGCTCGACGTGTTCGGCGTCACGCCCGTGATGGAGTTGCGCTGATGCCGCCACGGCTGTTTCCCGACGAACCCGAGCAGCGCCGCCAGGACGAGGGTCTGTCGATCGACCCGACCGAGCGTCCCTATTACGCGGGCGAGGACGAACCGC
This sequence comes from Aliidongia sp., assembly GCF_035943795.1. NCBI lineage: Bacteria > Pseudomonadati > Pseudomonadota > Alphaproteobacteria > Rhodospirillales > Dongiaceae > Aliidongia > Aliidongia sp. The sequence goes on from NZ_DASZBY010000139.1 coordinate 36,393, forward strand.
GCCGCGGCGGCATGCTCCGCAACATCCTGGTGGTGTGCGTGATGGTCGCCTGCGCCGGCGCCATCTATTTCGCCTATAGCAAGGGCAAGCAGGCCGGCGGCAACGAGACAGGCGGCGCCGTGCCGCTGATCCGCGCCGACCAGGATCCGACCAAGAAGAAGCCGGACGACGCCGGCGGCTCGACACCGGACCAGGACAAGCTGGTCTATAACCCGAACGATCCTAACGGCGCGAAGGTCGAGCGCCTGCTGCCGCCGCCGGAGCAGCCATTGCCGAAGCCGCTGCCGAGCGCGCCCGAGCCGTTGCCCGTGCAGAACATCGCGCCGGTCGCAGCACCGCAGGCGGCGCCGCCGACCGCCGCCGCGGGTGTCGCGACCAATGCGGCCTCGCAGCAGGCCAACGCGACCGGCATGATGAGCTCCCCGCCCGGCGCCAAGGCCGCACCCGGCGTCGAGATCCCGCCGGCACCTCCGCCGCAGGCCCAGACGGCACCCGGCAAGCCGATGGCGCTCACGCCCCAGGCGGCCGCCCGGCCGGTCCCGCCGCCGACAGCGGCGGCAGCCACCGGTCCGCTGCGCGTGCAGATCGCGGCCACCAAGGACGAAGCTTCGGCACGCGCCGAATTCGCCCGGCTGCAGAAGGCCCATGGCGACCTGTTGGGCAATCTGTCGGCGACCGTGGTCAAGGCCGACCTGGGCGACAAGGGTACGTTCTATCGCATCCAGGCCGGACCCATCGCCGACAAGGCGCAGGCCGACAAACTGTGTGGCCAGCTGAAGCCGCTCGGGATCGGGTGCATCGTTGTCCATTGAGCGGACGGCCTCGGCCCCCGCAGCACATTTGGGACGCACCGCCGCGATTTTCGGCTGCGCCGGCCTGTCGCTGACCGCGGAGGAGCGCGCATTCTTTCGCGAGACCGATCCCGCCGGGTTCATCCTGTTCAAGCGGAATTGCGAGCATCCCGACCAGGTCCGTGCCCTGGTTGCCGATCTGCGGACGTCGGTCGGACGGCCGACGGCCCCGGTGCTGATCGACCAGGAGGGCGGGCGGGTGCAACGGCTTCGTCCGCCGCATTGGCGGACCGCACCACCGGCCAGGCGCTTCGCCGAGCTCTATCGCCGCGATCCGGCCGCGGGGCTACGGGCCGCCTGGCTGAATGCGCGGCTGATCGCGGCCGAACTGCACGATCTGGGCATCGACGTCGATTGCGCGCCGGTGCTCGACAACCCCGCGCCGGGCGCCCATGACGTGATCGGCGACCGCGCGCTGGGCGGCGATGTCGCGACCATCGCCGCGCTCGGCCGGGCCGTCATGGACGGCCTGCTGGCCGGCGGCGTGCTGCCCGTCATCAAGCATCTGCCCGGTCATGGCCGGGCGCAGGTCGACAGCCACAAGCATCTGCCGATCGTGGAGGCCAGCGACGCGGAATTGCGCGCCCGCGACCTGCCGCCGTTTGCGACACTGGCCGATGCGCCATTCGCGATGACCGCTCACGTCGTCTATCGGGCATGGGATGCCGATCGAGTGGCGACATGGTCGCCGGACGTCATTGGCCGTGTGATCCGGGACGCCGTCGGCTTCACGGGCTGTCTGTTGAGCGACGACCTCAGCATGCAGGCGCTCGACGGCGCGCTGGGCGACCGGGCGGGCCGCGCGATCGCCGCCGGCTGCGATCTGGCCCTGCATTGCAATGGCGACCTGACCGAGATGAGGGATGTCGCCGCCGCCGCGGGCCCCATATCTGAGGCCGCTGCCGCGCGCCTCGCCGGCGCGCTCGGCCGCCGGCTGGAACCGCAGCCGATCGATCGGGCCGCCGCCCTGGCGGCGCTGGACGGGCTGTTGAAGGACTGATGCCTTTGAACCAATTGATGCAGACGCTGCAGGGCCTGACCGTCTGGGTCCTGCCCGTGCTGTTCGCCATCACCCTGCACGAGGCGGCCCATGGATATGCGGCGCTGCTGTGCGGCGACACCACGGCACAGCGCGCGGGCCGGCTGTCGATCAATCCACTACGCCATATCGATCCGTTCGGTACAATCATCCTGCCGGCCATCGCCTATTTCGGCGGCGGCTTCCTGTTCGGCTACGCGAAGCCGGTCCCGGTCAATTTCCGGGCGCTGAAGCGGCCGCGGCTCGACATGATCTTCGTGGCCTTCGCCGGCCCGCTGACCAACATCGTGCTGGCCGCGATCTCGATCTTTCTGTTCTCGCACCTGACCCCGACGATGCCGCAATGGGCGCAGCTGTTCGTGGCGAAGAACCTCCATAATTCGGCGCAGATCAACCTGACCCTCGCGATCTTCAACCTGCTGCCCATTCCGCCGCTCGACGGTGGCCGTATCGTCACCGGCCTGCTGCCGCCGAGGCTCGCGCGTGAATATGCCAAGCTGGAGCAGGTCGGCTTGCTGATCCTGTTGGCGCTGCTCGTCTTTATTCCTATGCTGGGCGACCGCCTGCATATGGATTTCAATTTTCTGATGCCCGTCATCGAATATCCGTACGAGTGGCTCGGTTCCATCTTGGTCAACCTCTTCGGGTGAACGCCGCCGTGACCTCGGAAGACGCCGCATCGAATGCCGAACTGGTCGTCGATCTCGACGGTTTCGAGGGGCCGATCGGCATGCTGCTGATGCTGGCGCGCGAGCAGAAGGTCGACCTGACCCGGATCTCGATCCTGGCGCTGGCCGAGCAATACCTGACTTTCATCGCCGAAGCGCACCGCCTGCGGCTGGAACTGGCGGCCGACTATCTGGTGATGGCCGCCTGGCTCGCCTACCTGAAATCGCGCATGCTGCTGCCCGACCCGCCGCCGGACGACGAGCCGACCGTAGCGGAGCTGGCCGAGGCGCTGCATTTCCGCCTGCTGCGGCTCGAAGCGATGCAGCAGGCCGGCAAGGCGCTGGTCGACCGGCCGCTGCTCGGCCGCGACATTTTCGCCCATGGCGCGCCCGAAGGCCTGAAGACGATCACCCGGCCGGTCTACGCGGTCAGCCTCTACGAACTGTTGAAATCCTATGGCGACCATCGCTCGCGCGGCGAGACGACCGTGCTGCATATCCGGGCGCCCGAATATTATTCGGTCGACGACGCGATCCGCCGCCTGTCGCAGATGATCGGGCATACGGTCGAGTGGCGGCTGCTCGGCGCCTTCCTGCCGCCGCAGCTGCGCACCGGCGTGCTCGGCCGGTCGGCGCTGGCCGCCACCTTCGTCGCCAGCCTGGAACTGGCCAAGACCGGCGAGATCGAGCTGCGCCAGGAAGAGATCTACGGCCCGATCTTCGTGCGCGGCGCGCGGCCCTCGCCATGATCGATGCCGAAGACCGGGACGAGGCGACGGAGCCGCACGAGCCGACCGATCGGGAGGCCGAGCGCGAGCGCGCGCTGCGGCTGATCGAGGCGTTGCTGTTCGCTTCCGACCGGCCGATGGGCGACGCGGAACTGGTGGCGCGCCTGCCGGATGCGCTGGCGCTGGAAGAGCTGCTGGAGACGCTGCGGGCGCACTACCGCTTCCGTGGCATCAACCTGGTGCGCGCGGCCGGCGGCTGGACGTTCCGTACCGCGCCCGACCTGGCCGGGTTGCTGGCGCATGAAACGGTCCAGGCGCGCAAGCTGACCCGCGCCCAGATCGAGACATTGGCGATCATCGCCTATCACCAGCCGGTGACGCGGGCCGAGGTCGAGGAGATCCGCGGCGTCACGCTGGCCAAGGGCACGCTGGATCTGCTGATGGAGGCCGGCTGGGTACAGCCGAAGGGGCGCCGCGAGACGCCGGGCCGGCCGGCGACCTGGGTCACGACCGACGGCTTCCTGCTGCATTTCGGCCTCGATTCGCTACGCGACCTGCCGAATGTCGACGAGCTGCGTGCCGCCGGCCTGCTCGATGCCCGGCCGGCCTCGACCCTGGGCGAGGCGGCACCCGACGAGCCTGGGGCTGATCAAGGCGGCTATGCCGGTGAAGACGACGACCCGCTGTGATCGCAAGAACGGCAGATGCGCGCCCCGCCGCGTTGCCTGGGCCATGCCTTTCTGCCATCATCCGCGCCGTTCGATAAGGGTGGTTGGAGCGACGCGTGATCGGCATCGGAATCTGGCAAGTCGTTCTGACGGTGGCGATCGTGGCGGTGGCGGTCTATGGCCTGGTCCGCGTCCGCCGACAGCGGCCTCATGACGATCGCTGACACCGGGGCGATCGAGCCGACCCTTTCCCCGCTCCATTGAAGCGAGTGCTGCACGCTCATGTTTGATTTCGCCTGGTCAGAGATCGCCGTCATCGGCGTCATCGCGCTGGTCGTGATCGGCCCCAAGGACCTGCCGAAGGCGCTCAAGACCGCCGGCTTCATGGTTCGCCGCGCCCGTCTGATGGCGCGGGAGTTCCAGAACAGCGTCGACGACATGATCCGCGATTCCGAGCTGAACGAGATCCGCGAGCAGGCGGCCAAGGCCGCCGGCGTCGACGATCTGAAGCAGGCCATGCGGGAGGCGGTCGATGCCGGCGGCGAAATCCGCACGGCCATGGCCGAACCGCTCGGCGGCACGCTGGCCCAGGAGGCCGCGCCGCCGCCGCCGACCGTCGAGGGATCGGCGATCGGTGCCTTGCCGACCGAAAGCGAGCATTCGATCCTCGATCCCGCGATCAAACCACCGGCGTCACCGGCCCTTGCCGACATTCCCGGGCCGGACAAGGACGTGCCGCCCGATTTGCATAGGACTCCGCCCGCACCATGAGCGACGAGCTCGACGACGGCCGCATGTCGCTGATCGAACATTTGATCGAACTGCGCAAGCGCCTCATCT